>JABWCM010000314.1 GCA_013360285.1 Myxococcales bacterium | reverse complement strand
CGTACCCGAAGGTACGCTGAGGATGGGCCGACCGAGGCAGGACCGACGTAGTAGGCCAATGGCTCGCGTAGCTTATTTTTTTCCCAAACACCCTCTTACAGCGGAAATAGACGAGTCGCCATGTTCGGCTGATTTAGAATGCCTTGGCCATGCCCGTCGTTGCGACATATACTTGATACTGCCTCAGTCGGGTCCCGGCCAATTCAGTGCTAAATTAGCTCACCCACGGGCACTTCCGTCTTGAAGCCGACCCTCTTACAAGGTGTACGCCATGAAAATCCAAACCGACCACGCGCGGTTTCGTGAAATTGTCCGCGGCAAGATCAAACGTAACCTGAAAAAATATATCTCCAGCGATGAACTCATCGGTCGGCGTGGAAAGGACACGGTGTCTATTCCAGTTCCCAAAGTCGATATTCCCCGATTCCGGTTTGGTCAGCAGCAGCAAGGCGGCGTGGGGCAAGGGGACGGTAATGAGGGGCAGCCGTTACCCGGTGATCCCGCCGATGGCTCCGGTCAGGGCAAAGCGGGCGAAGGGGAAGGTCAACATACGCTGGAGGTCGACGTTACCCTGGACGAGTTGGCGACCATTCTGGGGGAAGAATTGGCATTGCCAAGAATCAAACCGAAGGGCAAAGAAACGTTTGAGACGGTCCGAGAAAAGTACACCGGAATTCGACCGGTAGGTCCAGAGTCCCTAAAACATTTCAAACGAACTTACAAACAGGCGCTCAAACGGCAAATATCAACGGGTACGTACGACCCGAAAGACCCCCGTATCGTCCCAATTCGGGAGGATCGACGTTATCGGTCGTGGCAGGTCGATATCAAACCTCATTCCAACGCGGTAATCATTTACATGATGGACGTTTCGGGGTCGATGGGGGACGAACAAAAAGAAATTGTTCGCATTGAAAGTTTCTGGATCGATACTTGGTTGCGCAGCCAATACAAAGGAATCGAAAGCCGGTATATCATTCACGATGCTTCAGCTCGAGAAGTTGATCGAGAAACGTTTTTTCATACCAAAGAATCCGGTGGGACGATGATTTCTTCGGCCTACAAGCTGTGTATGGAAATAATCGGGCACGATTATCCACCGTCGGAGTGGAATATTTATCCATTTCATTTTTCCGATGGGGATAACTGGTCGGTCGACGACACCGCAGTGTGTGTCAACCTGTTGAAAACGCAGATGCTTCCGGCTGTGAACGTCTTTTGTTATGGGCAAGTCGAAAGCCCCTATGGAAGTGGACAGTTTGTAAAAGATTTACGTAATGCGTTTCCGCCCGACAGTTCGGTTTCCGACGGCGTGATTCTGAGCGAAATCAGAAACAAAGACGCAATTATGCAGTCGATCAAAGATTTTCTCGGCAAAGGAAAATAACCCGGCGAACGTTTGAAACCTGCCGATGGTCCGTTTACATCGCCTCGATGTCGGACACGGCGGGAATCCACCGCGAGCACTAACTTAGCATCAAGGAACCTCCGATGACTCTCCCCGCGTATCTTTGGGATATTAAGGAACAAATCAAAGAACACGCGCTGGCGTATGGCCTCGATCCGTTCGAAACGGTCTACGAGATGATAGACTATGAGAAAATGAACGAAGTGGCGGCTTTTTTGGGTTTTCCTACTCGATATCCGCATTGGCGTTTCGGAATGGAGTACGAGCGGTTATCCAAAAGTTATGCATGGGGACTACACAAGATTTATGAGTTGGTCATCAACAATGACCCTTGCTACGCCTACCTTTTGGAAGGAAACAGCGCTGTTGAGCAGAAAATGGTTATGGCGCATGTTTATGGGCATAGTGATTTTTTTAAGAACAACGCCTGGTTTGCACACACGCCGCGAAAGATGATCGATACGATGGCCAATCACGGTTCGCGGATTTGGCAATTTATCGATCGCCACGGAATTGAGGCGGTGGAAGATTTTATCGATATTTGCCTAAGTCTGGACAATCTCATCGATTATTATTCTCCATATATTCGCCGTAACCGCACAGCTCCCGATGAAGACGCACCCATGGCGGAAGTCCAGAAGCTCAAAAGCAAAGGCTACATGGATTCTTACATCAATCCCGAGGAATTCTTGGTGGCGCAGCGCAAAAAATTGGAAAAGGAACGGGAGATTGCAAAGAAGTTTCCGGAAAGACCCGAAAAAGACGTCATGTTGTTTTTGATCGAACACGCGCCCATGGCACGATGGCAGCGGACAGTCATGGGGTTTATGCGTGAAGAGGCTTATTACTTCGCCCCCCAAGGGCAAACCAAGATCATGAACGAAGGGTGGGCGAGTTATTGGCACAGCCGGATCATGACGGAAAAGGTATTGACTGATGCTGAAATTATTGAATTTGCGGCAACTCACTCGGGAACGGTTGCGATGTCGCCGGGAAGTCTGAACCCATACAAAATTGGTTTGGAGCTATTTCGCGACATCGAAGATAGATGGAACAAAGGCAAATTTGGCAAAGAATATGACGAATGCGACGATATGCATGAAAAGTTGTCGTGGAATCGCCATTTGGGTCTCGGGCGCAAAAAAGTGTTTGAGGTTCGCCGCGTTTATAACGACGTCAGCTTTATCGATACGTTTCTGACGCCGGAGTTTTGTTGGGAACAAAAACTGTTTACATATGAATACAACAAAAAGTCCGGGCAGTTTGAAATCTTCAGCCGCGACTTTAAGAAGATCAAAGAAAAGTTACTCCAACAGTTGACTAACTTTGGTCAGCCGTCGATCTACGTTGAAGACGGCAATTGGGCAAACCGCAACGAATTGATGTTGTGGCACAAACATGATGGCGTGGACCTGCAGAAATCCTACGCTTCAGACGTGTTGACCAACCTTTACAAGGTATGGACACGGCCGGTCCATGTTCGAACAATTGTGGATGGTAAACGACGGATCTGGGGGTATAACGGCAAAGAATTTATTGAGGAAGCCTGGAGTGAGCAGGTTTGATCTCCGGGTTTGTTCAAATACTGGCATTTACCTTGGTGTTTTTTGCCGTTATCCGAGTTTCGCTGAACGCGTGTTTGGCAATACCCGAGCTGAACAATGTGGACGCTGCTCTGGCGCGATTTATGGAGTTGTCGCCCACGTGCTCCGACACGGTGGACATCTGCGTTCCAATCGTTTTGTACGTGACCCAAGACCAAGATGGCTTTTCCCAGACTCCAGAGTGGTTTGCTGATCAGTTAAGAGTGGCGCAGACTCATTTTGCATTGATCAACATCGGATTTCAACTGTACAAGGTGGTGCAATTACCGGAAGAAACCACACGAAACGGTATTGTGAAGACCAAAGACGACCGTGACCGATTGGGGGAAGGAGGGCGGTACAACAAAGGTGTGATCGCCGTATTTTTGGTACATGAGCTACACGATGTGGACAAACCCGGTGTGATTCGGGGTGTCCATTGGCGGCATCGGAGCCGACCGGAACAGCGATGGGTGATTGTATCGAAAATTGCCCCATTTTTGGTGCTTGCCCACGAACTGGGTCATTTCTTCGGGTTACCCCACTCTAAAGAAACCGGGAGTTTGATGAACAAGACCCCTAGAGAGTTGCCGCCCTCGACCCAATGGACGTTTACCGCAAAAGAACAAAAACACATGCGGGGAACGGTCAAAGCAATGCTTCGGTCCGGTATTGTAAAGCAGGTGGACCGCTGATAGATGCTTGGTGGCCGTAACAGTAGCCACGGAACCCATCTCACACCCTTCAAGTACTTGGACGTATCGGCGGTTATTGTGGAACACCGTTGTTACCGAGGCAGTCTGGCCCGCAATTCATCGATTTTTCGCCGAATGGCTTCGTGTTCTTTGAGCAGATCCGAAAATATTTTTGGATCCGCGTAGGCTTCCGGGTCTGCAAGACGTTTGGCCAGCGGCATCAGATCGGACTCTAAGTGAGCAATTCTTTTCATTATATGACTGAAATCGTCCGGCTTTGTTTTTGGATTCGCCTTTGGTGCGGCTTTTTGTGGAGCAGCCGGCTTTGTAATCGCCACTGGGGTGCTATTGGTTGCGCTCTTGGAGAGGGTAGCCGCTTTGTTGGTTGACATCGGCGGCGATTGGACGACGGGTTTGGATCGGGGGCGCTGTGGGGCGACCTGCGGTGTGACATCCATTTTGCGGTTCGCTGCACGGATTGGGGTATCCGGCAACGACCTCTTCTGGTGATCCAGATACTCGCTCAGTGTCCCGGGATACACCACGACGTTTCCGTCGGATAAATCCCAAATTTGAGTGGCGAGTCGGTTCACGAAACCCAAATTGTGCGACACCACCACCAACGTACCGTCATAATCCGCCAGCGCGTCGGCAAGGGCTTCGGCGGCTCCGATATCGAGATGGTTTGTCGGTTCGTCCATCAACAGAAGATTTCCCGGTCGCACAAGCAACCGTGCCAACAGTACACGGGCTCGTTCTCCACCGGACAACACTGAAATGGGTTTGTCAACCTCGTCCCCAGAAAACAAAAAAGCGCCGCAGATCGACCGTACGTGGGTCTGGTTTGCTGTGGGCATCACCGCCCAAACTTCTTCCAGAACAGTTCGTTGGGCAGTCAGCAGTTCGGTGTGATGCTGGGCGTAATATCCCCGTTCAACCGCCGTACCCCAGTGCAGATGGCCGGTATCGGGGGTCAGTTCGCCAGCCAACACCTTCAACAAAGTGGTTTTTCCCGTGCCGTTTTTTCCGATAATGGCGATTCGGTCCCCATTGTGGATCGATCTATTAAGTGAGCGTAGGACCGTATGGGATCCGAAAGATTTTCCAATGTTTTCAAGTCGAACGATGTCACGACCACATCTCGGAATGTCGCTGAAACGAAACGAGAGTCGTTTCGGGCGAATAATCGGCTTGACCAACTCCTTTTCCAGTTTTTCAATCACTTTGGTGCGGCTTTGCGCTTGCCTCGCCTTGGACGCCCGTGCACGCACCCGTTCGACAAACCGATTCAGTTCGCGGATTTTCTGCTCTTGGTTTTTTGCCTGAGCATCTAAAATCTCTTCTTCTTCGGCGCGTTGCTGCAAATAGTGGTCGTAATTGCCGACATATTGGCGTAACCCTTCGGGTTCAAAGGACCAGATTTTTTCCACATGTCGGTTCAAAAACATCCGATCATGGCAAATAAGCACAATGGCTTTTCGATAAGACAGAAGAAACTCGTCCAGCCAAGTTACGGATGGGACATCCAGGTGGTTGGTGGGCTCGTCCAGCAATAAAACGTCCGGACCCTGAAACAGCAACCGTGCCAACGCAATCCGCATTTTCCAGCCGCCGGAAAACGTATTGGGGGATCGTAAGAGGTCGGTTTTGGAAAAGCCAAGCCCTCCCAGAATCTCCACCGCCCGCCGTTCACTGTACCAGGTTTCGTAATATTCCAGTTCCTCGTGCAGTTCGGCCAAGTTTTCCACAAGTTCCATCTGTGTTTGCTGAGGCGTGTCCGGATGGCTCAACGTCCGTTCCAATTCGAACAGTCGGGCTTCAATATCCGACCGACCTGGAATCACCGACAAGATGCACGTCAGTACATCGCTTCCTTCCAAATCGGAGAGTTCCTGCGGTAAATAGCCGATTTTACAGTATTTTGATGTGGTGAGTCGCCCGGAGTCCAATCGTTGTTCGCGAGCCATCACACGCAGCAGGGTGGTCTTACCTGAGCCGTTGGGGCCAACAAGACCCACGTGTTCATGTTCGCTGAGCCTGAGGCGAGCGTTGTCAAGTAACTTGCGGGCTCCGTGGGCCAAGCAACCGTCTTCGATCATCAAAACGGTCACACGGACCCCACTGCCCGCACCGCAATCTTGTCGCCGTGTTCATTGATGGCGACGTACACAACTGTAGCACTGGTCACCCGGACAACGGGGTCGGGCAAGCGGTTGCGCGTGACTTCAACGTCTACGTTGACCGTGATACTGGAAATTCCGATTTTGACAACGCGAGTATAAAAGGAAATCGCATCTCCCACATAAACCGGGTGGTGAAACACAACTTCGTTCATGGCGACGGTGACCACGCGGTGTGCAGTGTGTCTTCTGGCTTCATCCGCTCCAGCAAGATCGATATAACTTAAGATCACGCCGCCAAAAATTGTTCCGTGGGCGTTGGTGTCCTTGGGAAGTAAAATAACTCGAAGGCTCAGATTTCGGTCCGGCATAACACATACAACAAAGTTGGGAGTGCAGTAGTTTAGTGGCGTTCGAGAGTCATTTAAAACCGAGAAACAATCGTGCGTTCGGACTCATAAATGGCATGATTTTCGCTGTGCATTTTCCACAGGGTGTCGAAGTTGGCGGTTGGATTAAGGTGGTGCTCTAAGTGGAGGCCATTGTGCCAAAACATGTAGTTAAACAACCGGCTTGGGGTGGTTCGACTGTCGCGATACTCGTTGTGCGGTTCACATCCCCAGTGGTCGTGGAGATTCATGGCGCCAATGCCAACAACGATGCCGAGAAATGCCGGAATCAACCAAAAGATCAGCAAAAACGGCAGTATCCCGAGCACCAAACCAACGGCAAAAACGGCGAAAGACATCAGGTTTCGGATTAACAGCTTTTGTTTTAATTCCGCCTTGTTGCTTTGCTGGTTGATCCAGGCCATGTACCATTTTTGAGCCTTGACGGGCCAATACAGAATATAAAACAAGGGGTTATGAAATTCACCGGCCTCGTTTTTGATGACGCTCACCGGATCCTTGTCCCATTCGTTGGACGTCTGATGGTGGATCAAATGTGTCGTCTTGAACTGATGAAAATAAATAAACGAAGGAATTTCAATGATTTTCGCTGCGAGACGGTTGTGAGCCGATTTTTTAAACGGAGAATTATGTGTGTAGTCGTGGCACAGCGCATAAAATCCCATGTGGCAATATGCCAACGGGACAATCAGCAGATATACCCACTCTTCTCCCCACGCAAGCCACGCTGTTGCCAATAAGATCAGCCAGGTGAAGGTAATAAGCAGATGCCCGGTGAGTTTACTCCAATCTTTGACCATGATTCCGCCTTCTTGGTCGTTGCGGGCTAGGGTAGGTGCCCGCTTTGGTTTGGAGTGTGCCTGTACCGCGGCGTAGTCGTTGTGTCAATGACAAACGTTGTTTCTTTGACCGCCGTAGCGAACCGGTTTTTGTCGACCAAGACCCACCGGAGGTGTGCCCAAAGGCACGTCGAGGATGGGCCGGAGAGTTTGTGAAAAAATAGCTGCGCGACCTCTGGGCGGTGGCTTTGGGGCGCCTCGGCCAGCAAAAAGTCTGCGCAATATTCCCGATATTACTCGACT
>JABWCM010000313.1 GCA_013360285.1 Myxococcales bacterium | reverse complement strand
ACCCGAGTAATATCGGGAATATTGCGCAGGGTTTTTCGGAACCAAGGCGGCCAAAAGCCACCGCCCAAAGCCTGCGCAGCTATTTTTTCACAAACTCTCTGCTACCGGTAACCCCTTTCCATGTCTCGTTTAACATCTTTTTCTTTGATTGAGTCACGTTTGTCGTAGGCTTTTTTGCCTCTGCCGAGCCCCAGTTCCAATTTGGCTTTTCCGCCTCGAAAGTAAACCGCCATGGGTACAAGTGTGTACCCCCGCTGGTTGACCTTCACGTTGAGCCGGTCGATTTCTTCGCGGTGAAGCAATAACTTACGCCGGCGGTTCGGCGCGTGATTAAACCGATTGGCATAAGGACTTTCGTTGATCAACGCCCCTTCAAGCCAAACCTCGTCGTTTTCGATGTGACCGTAGGCTTCGGCGATACTGGCTTTGCCCAATCGTAAGCTTTTCACCTCGCTGCCGACCAGCACCAACCCGGCTTCGTATCTCGCTTCTATGGCGTAATCGTGGGTTGCTCGTTTGTTGCGGCACACGATCTTTTCCGCTTCTTCGGTCATCGATTTTTTTGTTTTGGTTTTTGCCATTGTTTAACTTACCACTCCCACAATCGAATAACAGGCGACAGGCTGCCGAATTCCTTTGAGTTTTTGTGCGGCGCGTTTTTCGTACCGAACCACATGTTTCACCTGTTGCCACGTGGATTCACTCATCAGAATTTCGTCAGGCGCCGCCAACGCACACAATCGCGACGCTCGGTTCACGCTCGCACCCACCACGGTGTAGCTCATGGTTCGGGAAGACCCCATGTAGCCGGCCACGATTTCGCCCGTGTCCATGCCGATGCCCACCTGCAACGGAATCTGCCCTTCGGCAATCCGCTGTTCGTTGAGTTCTTGCAGCACATTTTTCATTCGAACCGCCGCTTTTGCAGCGTTGGTCGCGTCGCCTTCGTGGGTAACCGGCGCTCCCCACAAAGCCATGAGACCATCGCCCATAAACTTGTCGAGTGTGCCGTCGAACTGGAAGATGACTTCAACCATCGCTTCAAAATATTCGTTGAGCATGTGCACGATTTCCGGCGCGGGTTGGTTTTCGCTCATTTCCGTAAAACCACGAACATCCGCAAATAACACGGTGACAGGGCGCAATTCACCACCTTTTTCGATGCGTAATTCTCCAGAAACCACCTTTTCTACAAGATTGGGTGACAGCAGTCGTTCGAAATTCTGGCGTGTCAACGCCTCGGATTCGACTTTTTTGACCAGGCGAATGTTTTCGATTGCCATGGCAGCTTGCGATGCAAGTACCTGTATCAAGTGTAGATCTTTTTCGGTAAACGCGCCGGTCGTCAGTAAGTTATCGAGATGGATCACCCCAACGAGTCGGTCACGTGCCAAAAGGGGGACGCACATCGTCGACCGGATTCCTTGTATAATAATGCTTTGCGCTCCGGAAAAACGGCTGTCGATTTGTGCGTCGCTGCTCAGAATCGCTTTTTTTTCGACCGTGACCTGATTGAGAATCGTTTGACTGATCGAAATTTCGTCGTCGTCTGCTTGTAGTTGCATTTGGCGGCGCCGTACCCGGCGTGGCTCCAGTTTGCCGTGTTCGTCTACCAACAAAATCACGCCGCGATCAACCAGCAACGTGCTGAATAGATAATCAAATATTTTGTCGAGGAGCGGTTCGAGTTTCAGTTCCAAAGACAACGATTGTTGCAGCTCGTACGCCATACGTAACCGTTCGTAGTCCCGCCGCAGTTCGCCAATGTCCCCTATCTGGTTTTCCGGCAGAAATTCCCGAATGACTTCCGCTTGCGCACTATGAAAGCTGCCAAGAGTCGGTTTCGGTGCAATGGTCACTCGATTGAGGTAATTGTCTTGTTCGCCGGTTGTTTCCGTAAATACGACCCGGGTGGAGCCCAAAACGAGTTCATCACCGTGTACAAGTGGGGTTTCGGCACTGATAAGCCGTTTATTGACAAAGGTTCCGTTGCGGCTTTGTAAATCGCGCACCAGAAAAGTTGCTCCGCGGCGCACAATTTCCGCGTGTTCTTTGGAAATAAGGCGATCCAGCAGTTGCACGGTCTGCGATGGATGGCGCCCCAACGTATTGTGTGCCCGCAATTCAACTTCGCGTGGGCGTTCCCCTTCAGTGATAATCAACAGCTTTGGCATACTCGCGTCGCTCCTGCAGTCACGTCATGGCCATTATACGCTGTCGCAAGGCTGCTCAGTAGCAAAAATTTGTGTGTCGGGTTGTTGTGACAGGTTTGTCATGGTCCGTCGGCAATCCTACGGGCAACAACGACTCGATCTCGTCCCGCATAGTCTTTCCTGACCTCGATCTCGTCATAGTGGCTATCTGCGTGGAGTAGGTTCATAACGTCGATACACTGTTCGGTATCGCCGATTTCGACGGCAAACAACCCGCCAGGTACAAGAATCTGGGCCGCCTGAGGCACCAGTTCGCGGTAAATCGTAAGCCCGTCGGGGCCGCCGTCGAGTGCGGTCATGGGTTCAAATAACCGTACTTCCGGCATCAGGGTGTCCAACTCGGCGGTGCGGATATAGGGCGGGTTGGACACAACCATGTCTGCTCGTGAACCGCCATGTAAAAGCGGGGTCAACACATTGCCGCGTATAAGGCGCACCCGATCCCGCAGGGCATGGGTTTCAACGTTGGTGCGGGCGATTTCCAACGCGGCCGGGCTGATGTCGATCCCCACGACCAAGGCATCGGGAAACTCCTTGGCCAACGCCAATGCGATGGCTCCGCTGCCGACCCCAACATCGACGATGCGTAACGATCCGGATACGGTTATCGTTTTGGCGATTTTGACCACTTCTTCGACCAGCACTTCGGTGTCTGCGCGGGGTACCAAAACCGCATTGGACACCTTCAAGGGTATCGACCAGAACTCTTGCCGGCCTAAAATGTGCTGCACCGGCTCGCCTGTCATCCGTCGTTTGACCAACGTGCGTAACTGGTCTCGTTCTTCGGCCGACAACGGTTTGTCATGCTGTGTATACAGTTGAATTCGTTCCAGACCAGTCGCTTGGCGTAACAACAATTCAGCGTCCAACCGCGGCGACAGGATGCCTTTTTGGGTAAACAGATCCACCGTCCATTTCAGCGCCCGCATGACCGTCCACACTTCGTCGCTCATGCGGCCTCCCACTGGCGGAGCAACCGCCGAGCATAATCCGCCGGAAAAGGTGCCTTCCAAAGCGCGGAAATGACTGCGAATGCGTCGGCTCCGGCGTTACGAATGAGCGGCAGATTTCGTTCCGTGATCCCGCCGATTGCGACAACCGGCAGCGCGGTCTGCCGGCGCAGCATTGCCAGTGTTTCCACTCCTACAACGGGATCGGCGTCGGTTTTGGTCGTCGTGCCGAAAATGGGCCCAAGACCCAGATAGTCAATCGGTTCGGCTCGTCCGGCATGGAACTGGTCCGGGTTGTGGGTTGAGTATCCCACCACCGCGGTCTTACCCAATGTATGGCGCGCGACCTGGGGTGGGACGTCGGTTTGGCCTAAGTGAACCCCGTCGAGCTGTGCCATTTTTGCGAGATCGGGGCGATCATTGACGATGAGGGTCACGCCGTAGCTCTCCAGGGCTTTGCGGGTATGATCCAACGTGTCCAACACCGGGCGATCGGGGTGTTTTTTGCATCGCAGTTGAAACAACCGGCATCCTTGATCTGCCAGGAGAGCCGCCGTCGTGGGCATGACTTCTAACTTAAGGAAGCTGTCGTCTAAGATTACGTAGAGACCGGAAATGGGGGAGATCGTCGGGCGGGTTAACGTCAGCAAAATGGCGTCTTCGTCGCCGTAGTAGTTCGGTCGGCTCCCCACCATGCGAAAGCCGAGTGACTCATAACAACGTCGGGCGGCCACATTGGATCGGCGCATTTCCAAAGTTGTTTCCGTGGCGCCTTGGCAACGGGCGTCGTCGATGCCGAGGCGTAACAGCGCGGCAGCAACCCCTTTGTTTCGATACGCTGGATCCACCGCAACATTCAGGATTTGCATTTCGTCGGCGACAAGCCAGTACCTTAAATAACCGATCACATGGTTGTCATCGTTGATTGCCACCAGACCGTACGACCATGAACGTTCGAATTCTTCTTCGTGTTGTGCACATTTCCATGGATCGGGAAAGGAATGTTGATCGATATGGTGAACCATAACAACGTCGGAAATCACCATGGGTCTTAACTTCATGACGTCGGCTCCGGTACCGGTGCGGAGTCACACACGTCAAAAATCGCACCCCAAACGTCGGGGCGGCCGTCACCGGTCAGTCCGGAAAACGGAAAAACAGCAGAATCGGGGATTCCCAATCCCGACGCGATGGCTTTGAGCCGCCCAAATCGGGCATGTTTGGGGATTTTGTCGATCTTGCTGACCACCACAATGACCCGCCGCCGGTGTAGTTCCAACCAGTCGAGAAGCCCGTCTTCATCGGTGGTGGGGTCTCTACGAGCGTCGACGATGAGGATCACAACGCGTAGGGACTCCCGTCTTTCGAGATAGGACGATATCATCTTGTCCCAACTCACTTTGACCGCCATCGGTACCTGAGCAAATCCATACCCCGGAAGGTCTACAAACATAAACCGCCCGTCGATGTCGAAAAATTGAATCGCCTGGGTTCGACCGGGTGTGTTGGACGTTCGGGCCAGACTTTTTTTGCCGGCAAGTAGGTTGATCAACGTGGATTTGCCCACATTGGACCTGCCGACAAATGCGATCTCCGGTAATGTTGTGGGCGGATAATGTTCGGGGGCAACGGCGGTGGTCACAAAACTTGCCGATTTGGGTACAAA
The DNA here is from genome assembly GCA_013360285.1 of Myxococcales bacterium. Lineage (GTDB taxonomy): Bacteria > Myxococcota_A > UBA9042 > JABWCM01 > JABWCM01 > JABWCM01. The sequence continues at coordinate 2,480 of JABWCM010000313.1, read as the reverse complement.
TCCAGCGATTCGGGATTTGGTTGCGGCCTGACGTTGGCTATTCTGCTGATTGTTTTTCGTCATAAGTTACCAGCACCACGGGTTTTTTTCCGACTGCTCGGCGAAAGTAGCGCCGGACAAGCATTTCACAGGCATCGCAGATTTCCCGAGATGGTGCAAACGGTGGCAGCAACGCCAGTTCCTGCTCAACAAAACGTTTGCAGGCAGACAAATGGCGTCCGTCGTCTGTACAAACCCCAACGGTGTTGATTTGGACCTGACCGGACACATGGCGAAGGCTTCGGTGTACTTGCAGATGGACTGCGACCACTCCGTTGTAGGCAGCTTTGCCTCGGTCGCGGATGGCGAGGTAGTCGGCGTTGCCGGTTATTGTCCCGTCGAGATAATACGGCTCTAAGGGAATGGTCTGGCCTAATCTAAGTCGGTGCGGTTCGATATGGAGCATCTTGCCGTTTTCAATGACGGTCACGTTTTCAATACCGGCTTGGCGTGCAAGTTCGGCCTGTCGCAGCAAAAAACTGTATTCCCCGTGAATCGGCACAAAAAATCGGGGGCGCACCAAATCCATCATGTGTCGTAATTCGTCGCGGTGGGCGTGGCCGGATGCGTGGATTGAAAGCCCTTTGGGTGTGATTACGTTTACGCCCCATCGCGAAATGTTGTTGATCATTTCGTGGATTACACGTTCGTTGCCGGGGATAAAACGCGCCGATAGGATCACGGTATCCCCACGGCGAAATCGGATATGGGGGTGGGTGCCGACCGCGGCACGGAACAACGCCGACCCGGGTTCGGCTTGGCTGCCGGTCATACAGACCAACAACTCGTGATCGGGCACCAACTCAAGATGGGATAAATCGACTTCCGGGTGCGGCACTCCGGGGATTCCCACTTCACGGGCCACGCGGGCGTAAGAATGGAGGCTGCGACCGGCGAAACAGATGCGACGTCCTAGGCGTGCGGCGATGTCTCCCAATAGCCGCAACCGGTGGATATTGGACGAGAACATCGCTACAAACACCCGGCCTTCGATGGACCGGATCTGTTCTTCCAGACCGCGGCCGGCTTGGCGTTCACTGCTCGACCAGCCCGGAACCATTGCGTTGGTGCTGTCGGACAACAGCAGCAAGACACCCAAATCGCCGGCCTTACGGAATCGTTCCTCGTCAAAATGTTCGTCGTCCACCGGTTCCAGGTCGATTTTCCAATCTCCAGTATGCAGAATTTTGCCGACTGGGGTGTCGATCAACACGGAGACACAATCGGGAATGCTGTGGGTAACGCGAATAAACTCAAACCGTGCGGCGCCGATTTCCACTCTTGATTCCGGGTCGATTGGGTTTGTGTCCACAAGGCCTGCCATCCCGTGTTCCAGGAGTTTCTCCTGCACCAAACCGAGCGTAAACCTCGTTCCGTACACCGGTGCCGGGCATACTTTCAGAACGTGCGGAATCGCTCCGATATGGTCCTCGTGACCGTGAGTCAGGATAATGGCGCGAACTTTAGAGGAAATTGTATTAAGATAACCAAGGTCGGGAAGCACCAGATCCGCGCCTGGGGCTTGTTCGTCAGCAAACAGAACGCCGCAGTCGATAAGGAAATAATCCTCGCCGACCCACAGCAACATCATGTTCATGCCGATGCGTCCGAGTCCGCCGATTGGGAGGATTCCGACAGAGTTGGATTCGTCTAGGGGTTCATAAGCCATCGGCGTGCTTCGTCCTCGGTGGCGAAAAATCCCACCCGGTCCATTCGTGCAATCACCATGACCGCCTTTGTGAATTTCACTTCTACGGGATTGCCGCCGTAAATGGCGATTTTTTTCGCAACGTCTTTGCGGGTGAACAACCACTTGCCCAAAACCAATTGGGAACGTAACGGTGAGCCCTTCAGATCGCCCAGATTGACGATGGCGCGTAGTTTTGGCTCACTTCCGGGAACCATCGCGGCGACGTCTTCGAGCATGGCGATCAAGGCGTTGGTAATGTCCATGCTGCCTTTGCCAAAAAAGGACAGCGTTGCAAGAAAATCCGGCGTAACCACAATTGTGAATCCGCCTTCCGTTGTTTGAAATTTTTGGTCGTAAATTAACTGAGTTCCGAGTTCCAAAGGGTTTCTCCAGCCGGTTGCGCCGCAACGAGCGTGGTTGTGCAGCGTGCGCAACGCCATATCGCAAATTGTTGTCTGGGGCAACCCGCGTCACTCATTTGTGCCGTGAGGCTGCGAAAAAATAGCTGCGCGCCCTGGTTCCGGCGACTTTTGGCCGACTTGGCTCTGAAAAAACCTGCGCCATATTCCCGATATGACTCGGGTTTTTCAAAACCAATTCGGCGCAAAATTCGCAGCCCCAAAACGCGCCCATACTTTTTCACAGCCTCTGTGAGGGTCAGCGAAAATAGATAAGTGAACCCTGTTCGGCTAATTTAGGCTGCCTTGGCCATGCCCCTCCTTGCGGCATATGCCCGATATTGCCTCAGTCG
>JABWCM010000039.1 GCA_013360285.1 Myxococcales bacterium | reverse complement strand
AATGGTGTTCGAAAAGTCAACCACCAATGAAAACCGACGGTGTGTGGATCTTCCACCGGCAAGTCGAATTGGGAAGCCCACCAGGGTACAGCCTTTAACGAAAGAGGCTGCTGATGGAATCACCGTCGTGAATGCGGCGAATCGCTTTGGCAAACAGATGACTTACGCTGAGGACCTTGATGCGCTCTCTTAACTGTGGTGTGTTAAGGCGCTCGCTAACTGCGATCGAATCACACACTACGACTTCGTTTAACCCGGAGTTGGCGATTCGTTCCAACGCATGACCACACAATACCGGATGAGTTGCCGTAGCCCCTACGGAAAGCGCCCCCTCTTTGTGCAAAAATGCTGCGGCTTCCAGCAGTGTGCCGCCGGTAGCGATTTCGTCGTCGACTATCAGCGCATGTTTACCGCGAACCGTACCGATTAAATGTTGGGCGTGGGCTTGGTCATCGTCGCCGTAGCGACGTTTGTCAATAATCGCTATCGGCAGGTGCAGTCGGTTGGCATAACGGCCGAGTTCTTTGGCTTCTCCGGCGTCTGCGGCAACCAGGATAAAGTCCGATAAATCGCGCTCGCGATAATAGTCGCAAATAATGGGTGCGGCTTCCAAGTTGTCGACCGGAACCCGAAAAAAGCCCTGGATCTGCGGGCTGTGCAGGTCCATCGTCAGCACGCGGTTGGCTCCAGCGGTTTGAAGAAGGTCTGCCATGAGGCGTGCAGCAATGGAAATCCGCGGCTTGTCTTTCTTGTCGGACCGACAATACGGAAAATACGGAATAACCGCCGTAATTCGTGCCGCACTTGCGCTGCGAAGCGCGTCGATCATAATCAACAATTCGATGATTCCTTCGTTGACAGGCGGCGAGGACGTTTGAACGACAAACACGTCACAATCTCGAACGTTTTCCTGGATTTTCACCATGAGGTTTTCGTTTTGAAACCGCACAACCTCGGATTTGCTCAACGGAACGTCCAAATGATCGCAGATCCTTTGTGCGAGTTCGGGGTGGCTTGAGCCGGAAAATACCTTCAGTTTGGTGACCATATTTGTGCTCCATGACGGAAGTTCTGGTCGCCGTTCTATAGGACATGCCGGGGTGTGTCAACGAACGAGTGGTGTTCGGAAAGGCGGCATCGAGAACGTTTCCGTTTATTCCGAACGTTTTGGGGTTGCGACGCGGACAAGACCCGACTAGAATCCCGCCACTTTGGCGAGCCACGGCGGTGTTTATCCCGTGGCTTGCCGTTTCGAATGACAGAAAGGAGAGAACGATGACAACCGGCTACCCGATCGACGGACAAAAAATCCAGGCGCGTGATTCGCTGAGCATTGACGTTCCCAACAAACCCATCATCCCGTACATCGTCGGGGATGGCACTGGCCCGGATATTTGGGCTGCGGCGATGCCGGTGTTGGATGGTGCGGTTTCCCGAGCCTACGGAGGCGCGCGTCAAATCAAGTGGTTTGAAGTGCTCGCAGGTGAAAAAGCGTTTGAAAAAACCGGCAATTGGCTTCCAGAGGAAACGCTGGATGCGATGCGTGAGCACATTGTGTCGATCAAAGGGCCGTTGACCACTCCGGTCGGTGGGGGCATCCGCAGCCTCAACGTTGCGATACGCCAGCGTTTGGACCTGTATGCGTGTGTTCGACCGGTCCGATATTTTGACGGTGTTCCGGCGCCAGTCAAAGAGCCATCCAAAGTGGATATGGTGATTTTCCGGGAAAATACCGAAGACGTTTATGCCGGAATTGAATACCGGGAAGGTACGCCGCAGGCGAAAAAGGTGATTGAGTTTCTGCGAAATGAAATGGGTGCGACGCTTCGGGACGATAGCGGCATTGGCATCAAGCCGATGAGCGTTTTTGGCAGCAAACGGCTTGTTGCCAAAGCGATTCAGTATGCGATTGATCGCAAACGAAAAAGCGTCACCTTGGTGCACAAGGGCAACATCATGAAATTCACCGAAGGGGCGTTTCGTGACTGGGGTTATGAAGTCGCCAAAGAACAGTTCCGGGATTTTATCGTGACCGAAGACGAGGTCTGGAACCAGTTTGGTGGAGCGGTGCCGGTCGGCAAAATCGTGATCAAAGATCGGATTGCCGATGCGATGTTTCAGCAGATTCTGACCCGTGCTGAAGAATACGATGTGTTGGCCACCCCCAACCTCAACGGCGATTATCTTAGTGATGCCCTTGTTGCGCAGGTCGGCGGATTAGGACTTGGACCAGGCGCCAATATCGCCAATCAGGTCGCTTGTTTTGAGGCGACCCATGGCACTGCACCTAAATATGCGGGACTAGATAAAGTGAACCCCGGCAGCCTTATACTTAGCGGTGTCATGATGCTCGATTACATGGGGTGGCAGGAAGCCGCCGACCTGGTTGTCAAGGGTCTGGAAGGAGCGATTCGGAACGGCACGGTAACTTACGATCTCGCACGCTTGATGACTGGGGCCGTGGAAGTTTCGTGCTCCGGGTTCGGTCGAGCGATTTTGGATAATATGTAAGAGGGTGTTTAAATATTTATCCTCGGCGAGCGAGTCTATGGCCGTAGCGAGCCAGTTTTGTCGACCGAGGCCCACCGGAGGCGTGCCAGGGGGCACGTCGAGGATGGGCCGACCGAGGCAAAACAGGCGTAGTAGGCCATAGGCTCGCGCAGCAGGATTAAATATTTCAACACCCTCTAAGGATCGTGTCGGATTACATTGTGAACTCCGATTGAGTTCCGGTAGGAAGGTTCAATGAAAATCCATGAGTATCAGGCGAAGACCCTCTTGCGTGGTTTTGGAGTGCCCGTTCCCGATGGGCGGGTCGTCTTTCGTGGCGACGAAGCCAGGGACGCGGCATTACAACTCGACACCCATGTGTGGGTTGTCAAAGCGCAGATTCATGCCGGTGGGCGCGGAAAAGGTGGTGGTGTTAAGTTAGCGCGTTCCGCATCGGAGGCCGAGAGCCTGGCCCGATCCATTCTGGGAATGCAACTGGTGACTCACCAGACAGGTCCCGAAGGCAAAGAAGTCAAAAGAGTTTACATCGAAGCGGGCGTCGATATTGCGCGTGAGCTGTATCTTGGGATGGTGCTCGACCGGGAAACTTCGCGGATTGTGGTGATGATGTCGTCCGAAGGGGGCATGGAAATCGAAGAGGTGGCCGCGTCTCATCCCGAAAAAATCCTCAAGGTGTTTGTCGATCCCGCCGTGGGTTTACAGCCATTTCAGGCGCGGTTGCTCGGTTTCAGTTTGGGGCTCAGTTCGGTTGGAATCCGGTCGCTCCAACACATGCTGTTGGCGTTGTACGAAGCATTTGTAAAGCTGGACTGTTCATTACTCGAAATCAACCCTCTTGTTGTACGAACCAACGACGAGTTGATTGCGCTTGATGCCAAAATGACCTTTGATGACAACGCGTTGTTTCGTCACAAAGAACTCCAGGCGTTACGCGACCTGGATGAGGAAGATCCCCTGGAGATTCAGGCGTCCAAATATGACCTAAGCTACATCAAGCTGGATGGCGACATCGGGTGTTTGGTAAACGGCGCCGGTTTGGCGATGGCGACGATGGACATCATTAAACAAGTCGGCAAAGAACCGGCCAACTTCCTGGATGTGGGGGGGGGGGCGGATGAAGCGAAAGTGACGGCTGCGTTGCAGATCATCCTGTCGGACAACGTAAAAGGCATATTTATCAACATCTTTGGTGGAATCATGAAGTGCGACACCATCGCCAAAGGGGTAGTCGCCGCGGCGCAAAAAGTGGGGATCGGGGTTCCGCTAGTGGTTCGTTTGGAAGGGACAAATGTTGAGGAAGGGAAACGAATCCTTGAACAAAGTGACCTGAACATCATCACCGCGCCAACCATGTTGGAAGGTGCCCGTCGAATCGCGGAAGCGGTTGCCGCCGCACAAAGTTAAGGAGTGCTACGATGGCCATTTTTGTGAATTCCGATACACGTGTTTTGGTTCAGGGGATTACGGGGGCCGCGGGCGCGTTTCATGCCCAAAAAATGTTGGAGTACGACACCAAAGTGGTAGGTGGGGTGACTCCTGGAAAATTGGGCGAAAAGGTACATGGAATCCCGGTTTTTAATACCGTGCGTCAAGCCAGGGAAAACACCGGCGCCAATTGTTCGGTTATTTACGTTCCGTCTCCGTTTGCTGCTGATGCGATCATGGAAGCGGCTGATGCCGGAATTGAGTTGATCGTAGCGATTACGGAAGGCATTCCGGTGTTGGATATGGTTCGAGCCAAGGCATTTTTGGAATCTTACCCCAAAACGCGCCTCGTTGGCCCCAACTGTCCCGGGGTGATAACTCCTGGGCAGTGTAAGGTGGGGATCATGCCGGGACATATTCATATGCCGGGTCACGTCGGCGTTGTCAGCCGGTCGGGAACGCTCACTTACGAAGCGGTCGGTCAGTTGACCGCTTTGGGAATTGGGCAGTCCACCTGTGTCGGAATCGGCGGCGATCCCGTCAATGGGACAAATTTTATTGACGTTTTGGACGCGTTTAATCGCGACCCCAACACCCAAGCGGTCATCATGATCGGTGAAATCGGAGGAAATGCCGAAGAAAAAGCGGCCGAGTGGATTTCACACAACATGACAAAGCCGGTGGTGGGGTTCATTGCGGGGGTGACGGCACCGCCAGGAAAAAGGATGGGACATGCCGGGGCCATCATCAGTGGTGGCAAAGGTACTGCCCGAGACAAAATTGCGGCATTTGAGCAACATGGAATCAAGGTTGCTCCAAACCCAGCGGAAATGGGACTTACCCTCAAGTCATTACTCACTTAACAGCGGTTCCTTCCGGAACGATATAGGAAAAAAACAATGGCAGTAGAACAAACCTTGTCGATCATTAAGCCTGACGGCGTCAAAAAAGGGGTTATTGGGCAGGTGATTGCCCGTTTCGAAGGAGCGGGCCTGAAAGTAGCTGCCATGAAAATGGCTCACTTAACACGGGCACAAGCCGAAGGTTTTTATCACGTCCACCAACAACGGCCGTTTTTTGGCAGTCTCGTGGAGTTCATGACGAGTGGTCCGGTGGTGCTCATGATACTTCAGGGCGAAAACGCCATCGCAAAAAACCGTGAATTGATGGGAGCTACGGATCCGGCAAAAGCCGCCCCCGGGACGATTCGGAAAGATTTTGCTTCGGGTATCGAACAAAACACGGTTCATGGATCGGATGGTCCTGATACTGCGGCGTTTGAGACCCAATACTTTTTTAACGTATTTGATCGCGTCAATGAATAATGGACCACCCCGACCCAATGGATCTCACCCCCCCACCGGAGCGACTTGCTCCAAGCATTGAACTGCCTTCATCTGCCCTGCAAAAACCGGATCTGAAATCAATGTCGGTAGATGATCTGGCTGAATTCTTCGCCACATTGTCCGAACGCCGATTTCGAGCGGACCAACTGTTTCAGGCCATTCACGCGCAGGGTGTGGTCCGGTTTGAAGACGTCACCACTTTTCCTCTTACCTTGAGACAAAAGCTCAGCCAAATTGCCGTTCTCGGTGGCATGACACTGGATAGTGCGCTGCAAAGCACAGACGGAACCGTAAAACTGCTGATGCGCACCGCTCAAAATGAGCGGGTGGAGTCGGTGTTGATCCCGGCTGACGACAGAATGACCCAGTGCATTTCGTCGCAGGTGGGTTGTAAGATGGGGTGTACGTTCTGCTTAACCGCAACAATGCCCCTGCGGCGTAACCTGCGACCATCCGAAATTGTGGATCAAGTTTATCATGCACGCCGTTATCTTAATGATAGTGGTAAAAAAATTACCAATGTGGTGTACATGGGTATGGGCGAGCCGTTGGATAACTTCGTCGGTGTTGTAAAGAGTGCCAGACTCTTGATGCACCCCAACGGGGCTGCGTTTGGCGCGAGGCGTATTACTGTGTCCACAAGTGGTTTGGCTCCCCGGATGCAAGAATTTTTGGATCTTCTTCCCGTGAAGTTGGCGCTGTCCCTCAATGCGAGTGACAATCGTACTCGGAGTGCCGTGATGCCGGTCAATCGAAAGTACGACATTGCCGAAGTGTTGGCGGTACTGGAATCGCGCCCTTGGGCGGACCGCCAGAGGTTGACCATTGAGTACGTCATGCTGGGTGGTGTCAATGATACTGAACTGGATGCTCGAAGACTTGCGAACCTTGTAAGAAAGTTAGGTATTACGGTCAATTTGATCCCGTTTAACCCCTTTGAAGGCGCGGCATATCGGCGGCCGGATGAGGATCGGGTTAATCAGTTTGCGCGAGTTCTTGTTGCCGAACACGTTGCCGTGACAGTTCGGCAGTCACGTGGCCGCGATATTGGGGCAGCCTGTGGTATGTTGGATGGTGTCGATGGCACCTGAGGTGGTTTGCAGTTTCGTGACCGATTGGTCGGAGCAAACCCAAAAGCCAACGTCAATGGGTTGCTGCGTTGTGACGATCTTGTTGGCTATTTTAACGTCAGCATGTGGAGCGCATGTAGGCGGCTCTCAGGTCCCCGATTCTGTTCAAGGCGAAACGGATGATCATGCGGTTAGTCTGGGTTCGGTGGTGGCGATCTTGGATGACGCGTATTTGCCTACAGCGTTGGCGCTTATCGACAGCGCGCTAACTCACATCAAAGTCGTTCATTTTGAAATGCACAATGACGCGGTGATCGACAAGGTTGTTGTTGCATTGAAAGCCGCCTGTGCTCGTGGTGTCGATGTGACGGTGTTGTTGGAAGGTGAGCTTGATTTCAATTCAGGACGGGTTGCGGAATTGACTGCCGCGGGTTGTCGCGCGCGCATCGACAGCCCAGCGAAATACCTTCACGCAAAGTTGTTGGTTGTCGACAGCCGCCGAGCCTTGCTGGGGTCTAGTAACTTAAGCCACACGTCGGTTCAGCAAAATCATGAATCCAACCTGCGGGTAGACGAACCGCAAGTCGCGTCGTGGTTTGACGCGTACGCCGATGCGTTGTGGCAGAACGACACGATTGTTCCGACGTTACCCGAACTCGAGGTGGAAGGCATTATCCCGTACGCCGATGGCGGTTATCCCGGTTTGTTACACACATTGGTCACGCAAGCCCAAAATCGGGTGTGGATCGTCAGTTATGGCATGAACCTGTCGAGTGTTGACGATCAGGTGAATTTGTTGGCGGACGCACGTGCCCGAGGCGTCGATGTGCGGGTGCTTTTGGAGCGATCGAGTTGGAACAACGGGTTGACGGAACTGAACCAACGAGCCACAGCGGCGCTGTTGGCGTTGGGGATTGAAGCCCAGCAGGAGCACCCCGACATAGTGACGCATGCTAAGATAACGATTGTAGACGATCAGATTATCGTCGGCACCAACAATTGGGGTTACGGCGGGTTTTGGGGGTATCACGAAGTTGGCGTCGTGACTTCGTATACCAAAGCGGTGACCGCAGTGGCCGATTATTTTTTAACGTTGTGGGCCGCAGCGGCCGAATACAACGAAACGCGATAACCAAAAGACACGACATCTGACTCGTTTTTGTTTCGTTGAAACACTTCGGTCAACGTCTCCGCCAGCTCAGCCCGGGCTTTCGATTCGGTTGGCGCGTACGTCGTGCTGAACGCCCGCCCGATCAATTGCTCCAGCCCCATTGACACAACCTGACGAAACAATTGCAGATTCGCGTCAGCAAGTTGTGGGCTCTCGAGAATACTCCGGCCGGCGAGCGTTCGTACCTGAGCCACTTCCGGGTTGGTGGCGTAAAGTAACGTTGCCTCTTTGTAGGCATTGGCCACAGGGCAATCCGGATCGGCTTCGTTCCATATTGCACACAACCGGCCGCCCGGTTCAAGAATTCGGATTGCTTCAGCAATCGCCGCGGTGGGCTCCACCCAGTGAAACGCTTGCGCATACACCACCCGCACACAACAATGATCGGGTAGCCCAGTATTTTCACCGGTTCCATCGACCCAACGGACCCGACGGTGGGGCTGCGCCGCATTTCGCATTCCTGCGTTGGGTTCAACCGCAATCACTTCGTATCCCAAGTCGGCCAGCGCTCGCGAACTGATGCCGGTGCCGGCACCTATGTCCACAAGGGTGCTCCCCGGAATTGTCCCAGCGACGATGGCTTCCAGCGCTTCTTGCGGATAAGATGGTCGATATTGAGCGTATTGTTTTCCTAAGTCGGAAAATCGCGCCGTAGGTGACCAATAATGTAGACTAGGTGCTGATTTGTCGTTCACAACCACCGCCGAATGTGTGCTGTCGTTTTTTTAGTGGTGATAATTACTGATGATTGCGTTGATTCCGTACTTTGAACAACCCGAAACTACTTTGTTTGGCTCACGCCTGCAAGCGTGGGATGTTTTTGTGTTTTTGGGCTTTGCGTTAGGTGTTTTTATCGCGGCCCGCGCAGCGCGATGGAAAAGACGTGATCCGGCAGTGGTGTTGGATTACGCGCCATGGGTGCTGCTGGGCGGATTTGCCGGTGCGCATCTCGTACACATCTTTTTTTATGAACCGGCTCTTTTCCAAGAAAATCCCTGGGTTGTCCTTTATATATGGAGTGGGTTGTCGTCTTTTGGTGGCTTTTTGGGCGCGACGTTGATCACCCTGGTTTTTTTTCGGCGAAGTAACGAGTCGTTTTGGAGTTATTGTGACCCCCTGGCTGTGGGTATGGCTCCGGCGTGGACCGTTGCCCGGATCGGGTGTTTTTTGGCGCACGACCACAAAGGTGTCGAAAGCGATTTTTTTCTCGCGGTCGACTTTCCTTTAGGGCCTAGACATGACCTGGGATTGTATGAAGCTGGTCTGTCATTTTTATTGAGTATCGTGGTCGCGTGGTTGTTTTTCCGCAAACGAAGTCCAGACGGTACGGTCGCGGGTACGTTGTGTTTTTTATACGGTGTAGTGCGGTTTTTTCTCGATTTTCTGCGGGCTCACGACGCTCGATATGGCGGGTTGACGCCGGCACAATACGGCGCGGTAGTTCTTGCTCTATTGGGATTGTATATGGTGGCGCATGGGCTACGGTTTGGGCGGGAACAAAAAACGTAATGCCGCGCCGAATCTCTGCTCCCATGCGCCTTCGTTATGGGAATGGCCGTGACCAACCAGGCAACAAAGGTTGGAATCCCATCCCAGATAATCTTTCCATCCTACGTATTTTTCCGGCGGGTTGGGAGCCCAGGCCAAAGAGGGTACTTGGTCCACAGCGGTCGTAGGACTAAGATTAACAGGTGCAGTAGTAAGATTGGAGTCGGTGTCCCATTCCGGCCGATTATCCCAACCAGCAGAAATCAATGCATTTCGTGTCCAGTCGGTGTACACCCAGGAATCGCCCTGGTATGAAGCGTTCTGCCCGAACGGGGTATCGCCGCTGTCAAGATAATACCGAATGGCTCCGGGTTGGTTTTTGACTGAATTGGTACTGATGATTTCCCGAAACGCGGGCCCGGATTCGCCGTTTTCACCAACCCAGAATGAACCGGAAAAGCTGGCGGCCGCGCCAAAGGTTTCGGAATGATTCCACGCGATATACGCCGATGAAATTCCGCCTAAGGAGGAGCCGGCAATCGCGGTATAGTCTCGGTCCGGTTTTGTACGAAAGGTGCTGTCGACTATCGGTTTCAGTGTATTGACCACAAAAGCAGCATACAAATCGAGTTTGGGTGTTGCTTTTGAGCCGCCGGGAAGAGCTGCCGCGGTGTATAGGTATTCATTGACCCGATCTTGGGTGTCAATTGCTACAAAAATGGTCGGCCGAGCTGTTTTTTCGGCAAAAATGACGTCAGCCGAAACATCTACATTCCATGATCCAAAGGGCGCTTTTGGATTTTCATATACGTTGAATCCATCCTGAAGGTACAAAACCGGAAACGAATCGTTCGGACTGCTAAAATAAGAGGCGGGCAGATATACATAAACATCGCGGTAGTTCCCCAACTCCATAGACTGAACCTGCCACAGCGCGGTGATGCGCCCATAAGAGGCACTGTAAATAGCTGAGTTAAATCCAAATGGGCCAAACCGTATGTACCGGTTGGTTTCATCACGGGTCCACTGTCCATTTACTTTGAGTTGATACTCCATTACTTTATCGAAATTGGCTTCTATCTTACCGTAATACCAATTCGGAAGCCCAATTACCGGCTCCAGTTTGGTGCCGTCGGCCCACCCATTGAATTCGCCGATCATTTCGACACTCGCCGAACTGGGTTGATAGGTGAAAATCCAACAGAATCCGTTTTTGCAAACCGGCATGTCGTAAGTCGACAAATAGGTGATCAACGTCTCCAAATCATTTGTATTGAGCGCCTGTTCCCAATCTTCAAATGTGGCCGTAGTGGTGGGTGGCTCGTTTATATCGACTGGTTGTTGTGTATCCGATGTGTCATCTTGGGTGGATGCCGAAACGTCGCGTATGACCCCGACGTCTTCGTTGATTGAAGGAGTGTCTTCCGCATCCGAAACGTCCAAATCGAGATTGGTTTGGCTATCTGTGGTGTCGTTATTGGTTGCCGTTGGAACATCGACACCCCGACTCCATATTTCGGCCGACTCGTTGGCGTCGGCGGTGGCGTATGGAGTGTCGTCGCCAAGACTCAAATCGGCGCCGGTTGTGGCCGTGTCGAACACCGAATTGGCGGCATTTTGGTGCCCAAGCGATTCCGCGTCGGAACAGGCGACCAACCACACCGTTGAGGCGACAAAAAGAGCAGTAGTTCTCATTACTTTCCTGGAGTTGGGGACGTTTGATTGAACCAGTGCGCACCGACGCGTAGACTACCTACAGTTTTGTTTTGTGCAACAGGAGAAAAACGATGAAAAACAAACAAGTATATACAAGAGTCGGCCGGTCGGCAGTTGCGGTCGTTGTGGCGGGGTTCGCGGTTGGGCTGATGGCCCAGGATAAATGTAAAAAAATCGAACCCAAAGAACCGATTTGTTCTGATCCGGCAGCAGATTGTGCAAACATGCCGACGGGTGAATGTCCGGGAGCGTGGACTTGTGATGAGTTGGCGTCATGTAAGTGGATCTGTGAGAAGCCCGAGCCAAACGAATGTGCCTCGGACAAAGATTGTGAGCCTGGAAACCAATGTATGTGTGAGCCGGATTGTGGATTCAATTCATCGGTTTCCAAAATCATTCCGTGCCCATTGGTCTGCCAATGTAAACCCATTGAACAACCCATGGGTGACTGCATGAGTGACCAAGAATGTCCAAAAGGAACGTCGTGCACCGCTGGTAATGACTGTCTTCCCTGCAAAAGTTGCCCCGCCTGTGCTGTGTGCTGTGGGATGTGTGAACCGGATCCGATTTCGAATCCTTGTGTTGTGACCGGTTGCTCGGGTCAGATTTGTGCACCGGAAGAGATGTTTTCGACCTGCGAATGGAAACCGGTTTATGCTTGCTACAAACTTACAACCTGTGGCCCCTACGGAGCCAACGGGATGTGTTCATGGCAGTCGAACCCAACATTTGATGAATGTGTCAAAAACGGAGGAATGGCGACGAAGTAAGCGCCACCGCGGGTTCAATTTGGTAATTCGAACGCCGATTTTCAGCCAGCCGCAGCCGTGTCCGCAAGAATCGACGTAACGCAGGCCGTCAATTTTTCCGCATAAGGAACATGCAAAAATTCGTTGGGGCCGTGGGCGTTGGATTGAGGGCCCAACACTCCGGTAATCAAAAATTGTGCGTTTGGAAAACGATCTCCCAACATCTTCATAAACGGGATCGACCCGCCTTCCCCAATGTTGGCTGCCGGGTGTCCATAGTAGGTCTGCGACGCCTTGGTGACCGCGTCTGTAAGCCAACTCGTCGGGGTGGGTGCTTCCCAGCCGTCGGCGCCGTCTTTTCCTTCAAAGGTCACTTCACAACCGTATGGTGGAGCCCCCGTCAACGTATTCCGCACCACCGCGGTCGCCGTTTTGGCGTCGACGCCGGGGGGAATACGGAGTGATAACTTAAGCGTGGTAAACGGACGTAATACGTTTCCAGCACTTTCGAGCATCGGCATACCGGACTGACCCACAACCGACAGGGCAGGGCGCCAGGTCCGGTTTAGAAGTAAGGTGGTTTTGTCATCGGAAACAGGAGACATCCCCGAAACAAACGGATATTTGTCAACGACCGCGTTTCCCAATACCTCTGCGGCTTGTCGCGCTTGTGTTTGGCGTATTTCGGGAATGTCTACGTACAGTTGGTCCAGCAAAATCTTGCCGGTTGCGGCGTCTTCAATGCGGTCGAGTAAACTCCGTGTTATTCGAAAACTGGATGCGACAATACCGCTCGCATCACCTGAATGGAATCCTTCCCGAAGCACCTTTACGGTCAACAGCCCAACCACCAAGCCGCGTAACGACGTGGTGTTCCACAGCCGTTGGTAGTCACCACAGCCGCTGTCCAAACAGATGATCAATTTGGGCGACCCGATCTTTTGAGCGTAGTCTTCGATGTAGTAGGGCAGATCAGGGGAACCGCTTTCTTCACTGCATTCGATAAGCAAAACCAGTCGTGGATGAGCAGCACCCTGTTTTTGTAGTGCTAAGATAGCAGATACAGACGCAAACAAAGCATACCCGTCGTCGGCACCGCCGCGGCCATACAGCCGACCGTCCCGCAACACCGGAGTCCACGGTCCCAACCCTTCGTCCGTTCGCCAACCATCAAAAGGCGGCTGTTTGTCCAAATGACCGTAGAGGATCACCGTGCCTTCGCCGCCTTGCGGTTGGATTTCAACCAAAATCACCGGAGTTCGACCCGGTAGGCGCAGAACCTCGGTCGTGGCTCCACGTAAACCTTGGCGGCCGACCCAATCGACCGCAAGCGACACCACTTTTTCCATATGGCCGTTTTCGGCCCACTGTGGATCAAAGTTTGGACTCAGATTCGGGATTTTGATGTATTCGTGCAACGTCGGCAGTATTTCATCTTTCCAATGTTGCGAGATCAGTTGTTGGGTGTGCTGGGTATGGATCATCGGATATTTTTCCCGCCGTTTCGGTGTTTGTTAACCGAAAACAGCCGCCGTTGTGGCCTGGTGAAGCAAACTATTGACCCGTCGGGTAAATGCCGCCGGGTCTGAAAGAGGTGAACCTTCGGCAATCAGCGCTTGATCATATAACAATTCTGCCCACTCCGCGACGCGCGCCGAATCCGGTTCGCGTTCGTGGAGGCGTCTTAAGTTATCGACGATGGCGTGGTCGGGGTTGATTTCGAACACCCGTTTGGTGACGGGAAGATCTTTTTGGTGCGCTCGTAATATCTTTTCCATGTGTGCGCTTAGCCCCCCTTCCGGCACTGCAAGGCAGGCGGGGGAATCGGTGAGGCGTTCCGACAAATGAACCGACTCAACGCGGTCACCAAGCAACTTCGATAGGTGTTCAACAAGGGAAGAAAACGACTGCTTCTGCCCCTCGGCCTTCTTTTTGTCCCCCTCGGATGTCGACAACGTGAGATCGGCCTTCATCGCTGAGACCAGAGGTTTTCCTTTGTATTCGGTTAATCCTTCCTGGACCCATTCATCAACCGGGTCGATCATAAACAGAATTTCGTACCCTTTGGCTTTCAGTGCTTCAATATGTGGGCTTTGTTGCAGCGCGCGGCGATTTTCACCGACGATATAATAAATTGCCGATTGGTCTTCTTTCATTCGACTTACATAATCGGCGAGCGATGTAAGATCATCTCCGGCCGAGCTATGATACCGAACCAGGTCAGACAACTTTTCTCGATGCTCCGGCGAGAAATGGAATCCCTCTTTGATCACCGGTCCATAAGAATTCCAAGTTGCCGTGTAGTCTTCCGGTCGTTTCTCCGCGAGCTCCTCGAACATTTCCAACACTTTTTTGGTGACCTGTTTTTTGATCGTCCGGGTTACCGAAGAATCCTGCAACAGTTCCCGGGACACGTTTAACGGCAGGTCGTTGGAGTCCACGACACCGCGAACAAACCGCATCCACTGCGGCAGCAGCGCTTCGCAGTCATCCATGATAAACACACGCTGAACATACAGTCTGACGCCATGTTTTTGTTCACGCATCCACAAATCAAACGGCGGGCGTTTGGGGATATACAACAGGCCGCTAAATAGCTGCGTACCTTCGATACGAAAGTGTGTCCACGATACCGGATCTTCCCAGTCATGAACGAGATGCCGGTAAAATTCTTTGTATTCGTCGTCCGTGATGTCGTTTTTCGAACGTAGCCAAAGTGCGTTTGCCCGATTGACGGTTTCTATGGATTCAGTTGATTCGCCATCTTTTTCTTTGGTCTCGACCAATTCGATCGGAAAACTCACAAAGTCGGAATATCGTTTGATCAAATCCTTCAATTTCCATGACTGTAGATACTCACGCTGATCTTCTTTCAAATGAAGGACAATTGCGGTTCCCCGAATATCCCGATCCGCCGGCGCTACGCTGAATCCCCCGACTCCATCGGATTTCCAAACCCAGGCGTGCCCTGTGCTTCCCGCCGCTTTGGATATCACGGTGACTTCATCGGCTACCAAATAAGCGCTGTAGAATCCCACACCGAATTGGCCGATCAGACCGGTTGCATCCTGGCCGGACTGGGTGAGCCGATCGAGAAAATCCCGTGTGCCCGATTTTGCAATGGTACCGAGGTCGGAAATCAACTCTTCCCGGGTCATACCGATGCCGGTGTCGTCAATGGTCAACGTATTGTCTTTGGAATTGGGGATAAGCCTGATACGCAACGGTGTATCCGCCATGAGTTCCGGTTCGGTCAACGAACGAAACTTGAGTTTGTCCAAAGCATCCGAAGCATTGGAGACGAGTTCGCGAAGGAATATTTCCTTGTGGCTGTAAAGAGAATTGACAACCAAGTGAAGCAGGCGGTCCACTTCGGCTTGAAAACGGTAGTTTTGAGCGTCCTGAGCAGGTGCGGCAGTAGGCGATTGTTCAGTCATGGCAACTCTCTTCGTGAAGTAGTGGTTGATAAGAAGTCGATTTACGCCGAGCGCGCAAAAAACGGACCAAATGTAGGCCCATGCCGGACGCTGTCAAGGCGGTCACCCACTGCTTACGTTTACGCGGGTTGCCTCGAGTTCAACGACGCTTTTACCGGAATACAGTCATAATCTTTGGCGAATTGGCGGAACAGTTTTGTGAGTCGTGACAATTTTTCGTCGAGTGACACATCCATCCCTGGGTGATGTTGCATTCGAACGTCGACAAGGTCTTCGTGAAGTCCCAGGCCGTCTACTCCGTGTAGCGTATATACCAGCTCATTGCGGGCCAACCGAATAGAGCGGTAAACCAAATCAAACACCGATTTTGGCACCATGTAAGATAACGAATGATAGTAGGGGAACCGAGTGATGGGGGCCACCGACATGGGAATTTCCGTCAGCAAATCGGTTTTTGCCGACCCACCCCGTTCCGGTGTGGATGGGTATCGTCCGACTCGTCGCGACGGTGAGGCGATCAAATGCGGGAGGACCGCCATGTCGATTCCGTGCCGTTTTCCGGTGCTGTGTCGATAAACCGCAAGTCTTGTGGCTAAGATAAACGGCGACGGTACCCAGGATGCATCATAAAGGTAACCGGCGGCTCGAATCGCCGTTAACGTCGCCAAATCAACATCCCATGCCGGTGCTCGAAAACCAACAACCGCATCTTCGCAGGCATTTGACAACGACGCTTTGGATGCACCCAATTCGTAAGTAAGTTCCGTCTTTGTTAAATTAGCAAACGGTTGGGGATGACTATAAGAATGAGATGCGACTTCGTGGCCTCGGACGACGATTTGGCGAAGTAATCCTCGTTGGATCATCGCGTCCCGGCCCATCAGAAAAAAGGTCATCTTCACGCCGGTAAGGTCGGCCACCTCAAGCAGGCGAGGGATGGCGCGCTCATACACGAGATAACACGGCGGGCGATCTTCGACACCGTACCCCTGAAGATGACGATCGATGGTGTCGACGTCGCAGGTGATATGGCACCATTTCTGCGTCATTACAGGGGGGACTCCCATTGTTTTGACGTAAAGCTGCGAATTCCTGCTTCCATCAGTGCGATTCCCAATACGCCGTAGTTTTGCGGCTTTTGTTTCTCCGCTATGGCGTTTTCAAAGTCGTCATGGATGTTGACGAATGCTGCGCGTTTGTCGTAGCCGCCTCCCACCACTTCGGTTGTGTCTCCAACCACGCATTCGAGGCGTTGCCATCCAACCACGAGTTCTCCCAAGGTTCCCACAACACGAGCGATGGGTGCCGGTTTGGCCTCGTTCCATGACAACACAGAGTGGGTGACGATTCCCGGCGCAGTTCGCAGTTCGAACTCTACCTCGTCTTCGACTCCGGTACCTTGTTTATACCCAACATGCAGCACGCGGATGCTGGATGGTAACCCAACCAGTGTCCGTACCACATCCACCACATGGGGTCCGTTGTCGAACAATACCCCACCACCGGCTTGTTCCGGAATCGAACGCCAGTCACCGCGGACATCCAAAGGCCCGCTGAACACATTTTCGATTTTCACAACGTTGCCGATTTTACCTGCCGCAATCAGCTTTCCTGCGGTTCGAATCGATTCCGTAGCGGCAAATTTAGCGGCAGTCTGCAACACACAACCCGTGGAATGGGCCAGATCCACCAGTCGCTGTGCCAATGTTTGCGACAGCGCCAACGGTTTTTCAACAAGGGTCGCAACGCCGTGCTGCAACAGTTCGGTTACTTGCGCGGGATGAAGGTGCGGCGGAGTGCACACAATCGCGCGGGAAATGGGTACCTCGGCCAACATGGCGCCAATGGTTCCAAATACTTGTGCACCCAGTTCCGCACCTTTGGCAGCACGCGCCAAATCGGTTTCCACCACCGCAACCAATGGGCGGTTGGGACGTTGAGCCAAAGCATCCACGTGGCTCGCCGCGATCCGGCCTAAGCCAATGATCGCCCAGTTGCCATCGTTATTGGACTGATTGTTTGTCACGATCGTACTCATCGGCAGGCCTCACGCACGGCGGAAATCAATGCCGACACATGAGAATCGGTGTACAACTCGTTCCAGTTCAGCACCAACACATCCCGTAATCCCTGGATTGCGCCGGGAAAATCGGCGTCATCGTAAACGATTTTGGTGCCGTCCTGCTGTTCCCGATAAGACCAAGGAAATTGGCTGTTTCCGAACGTACGACGCTCCGCAAAAATCCGGCACTGATACGCTGGTTTCTTTACATAATGTGGTGCGTTCATAACACCCATTGCGTTTAACTTAGCGCTTACGGCGTCGACCCCACCGTCTATTTTGCTGGAATCAATAATCAGCGGCATCTTCCAGAACGCATGGACGCTGCCCTGTGCCGCTTTTGGTAACGTCAGTCCATCAATATCCGCCAGTTCTTCCACAAACCGCGCGGCACTGGCCTGTCGTTTGGCCACGACATCGTGTAACTTAGCGATTTGACCTCTCCCAACAGCACCCTGCAGATCCGTCATGCGGTAATTGGGCGCCAAAAACTCATGATCCGGGTTTGGTTCGTTGTATGGCCACGCTTTATTGATGAATAAGAACATACGACGGCGTAATTCTTCTTTTTGCACCAGAATGAATCCGCCTTCACCGGTTGTGATGTGTTTTGACTGTTGAAGGCTAAAACATCCAATGTTGCCGATGGTTCCCGTGTATTTGTCGCCGACTTTGGCCAACAATGCTTGGGCTGCGTCTTCAATGACCGGCAAGTCGTGTTGTTGGGCTATCGCCAGTATCCCATCCATATCGCAGGGATTACCGAACAGGTGTGTTGCGATAATTGCTTTGGTGCGAGGTGTAATCCGGGCACGAATTGTTTCCGGCGTGACGTTTAATGTCACCGGATCCACATCAGCAAATATCGGAATTGCTCCTTGATACAAAATGGCGGTCAATGCGCCCATATCGGTAATCGGTGTAGTGATGATCTCATCGCCGGGCTCTGGGTCCACCGCCGCAACCGCCGTATGGACAGCTGCCGATCCGGAAGAACAGGACAACGCAAACTTAGCACCAAAAACCTTGGCAAGATCCTCTTCAAACGCTTTGGCATGGGTTCCCGACGTACAAATCAACGTGCCGGAGTCCATGACTTGCATGAGATAGGCTCGTTCCTGTTCATCAAAAGTACGTCCGGTAGCATTGCGGTCCGACGGTAATGGCGGAACTTTCATGTTGATTTCTCCCGATACGGCTTGGGTGACCCTCTTAAAAATGGCGGATTCGGGTGACCCGGATTCGCCGCTGCGTATCTTGGTTACAACCGATCTGGTTGTTCCAAGCAGAGTCCCACGCTCCAACGGAGGCGGATAATACTTCCTAAACACAGTCGGTGCAACGGTAAAGACCCCGTTTGGGCTCGCATTTTTTAAGGACCCAACCGGTAAGAAAGCGGGCCAGTCAATATGCCGCCTGTGTTTCGGTAACAATTGTTACATTGGACATCCGGGCAGTGTGCCGACTACACTGCGTGCGTGAAAATCATCGTTGTGTTACTCGCACTCACCACGGTTCCTCTTATCTTACCTGTATTGCTCTCTAAATTGGCGGGAGCCCGTAGGTTGGCTTTGGCGGTCACTGTTGTTGCACTGGTCAAAGTCTTCGATGTCAACTTAGCCAACCACGCCTACTACCGAGGAATGTCTCGCAGTTTCGATGTCGGTACGGTCGATATTTGGCTGTTGTGTTTGGTTGTTTTTCACGTGATTCAGGTGAGATATTCCGGTTTTCGCTGGACACCACCACAGCGCCCGGGTCTGGTCAGCCCTGTGACCGGAATTATTCCCGGGATTCCACTCTATGGCGCTTTTCTTCTCATCGCCGCATTGTCGATTTTCGGCTCAAAAGAACCGTTATTCGGTTGGATGGATTTTTCCAAGTTGTTCCGCGGCGTGTTGTTGATGTGGGCAGTGGCCAATCTGGTGCGGGACGATCGATTGGCGGAGTCTGTTCCGCTTTATTTGCTGCTGTTTGTCATTCCTCAAGAGCTGGTGGCGGCGAGTCAACATTTACAAGGTGTTTATTGGGTTCCCGGCACGTTTACCCACAAAAACAGTTTTGCGATGTCCATGAACCTGATCCTGCCCGTTATCTTAGCACAGGCGCTGAATGGAAACCGGTTTCGGTGGTTCAGCCTGCTGGCCTACGGCGGAGGTTGTATCGCCGTTATTTTATCCCGGTCGCGAACGGGATGGGTAATGATGGCTCTTGGGGCGGCGTTGGTCATTGTGGTTAGCGTGGGTTTAGCATTGGCCAAAAACAACCGTCGACTGTTACGTTTTCAAGGAATTGTATTGTTGCTTATGGCAACGGCTTCCTTACCGGTATTGGCGGTCTCCGCAGATGGTATTTTGGGCCGAATGGACGAAGATCGGGTCGCCTCCATGAATTTTCGGAATATCAACAACGAAATCGCCGATAAACTCGCCGAAGAAAATGTTCTTGGTGTCGGCTTAAATAACTACGTACGCGAGTTAAAAGAGCCGGTTGCCGCTAAACTCCAAGTGTTGGATCACACGGTGGTTCACCATGCTTATAAACTGGTGGCCGCCGAACTTGGATACATCGGTTTGGCTATGTGGCTTATGGCTATGGGCGGATTGTGGGTTATCGGACTTGCAACATTACGTAACGCCCAAAAAACCGGGCCACGTATCGTGACGCTGGGAATTTTGGTGGGGATGGCAACCGGACAAATCCACAGCCTGATGGAGTCGGATATTCTGCGACGGGAAACCTATTTTATTTTTATGGCGTTGGCGGGTTTGTTGGTCGCTATGAATCAACGAGAAGGGCTTGGCGGAATTCCTGGAACCATTCGTAGGTTTCGGTCCAAGGTACGTTGGCTGGCCAGTCAGGTATCGGAAAAACCAAGTATCCCTTCGGTTTCACCCCCCGGGAGCAGATATGGGCTTACGCCTAAACGCGACATCACGGGTATCGAACGCCCGTAAATATTCAAAATTATTCACCATCGCTCGTGCGCTGACCTTCGTTTTAGCGTTGTTCCTACTTCCGTCGGCCGTCAACGCATCTCCCATGGCACAATCGTTGTCTGCGGACACCTTTCGGGTATCCCTGGACGCCAAACAAAAACCCCCAATAGACGCTTTGAAGGATGTCTCCAAATTTGTTACCGACTCACCTGCCCACCAAGTAGTGGGTGTTGGTCTCCTGTCGTTTCCCATAGGCAAAGTGGAAGTGCCCTGGCCTCCCCGTGCCGTGGTTCGACATGACGTTTTTGTGCGCCTGAACAATCCCATTACTTCGGGGGGCCGCATTCAGTTGACCCTTCCTTCAGAACTAGGTGGAGCGGTGGTGCCGTTGTTTTTTGACGAACGGGCGCCGTCTTTGGCAATTCGGGTAAATCAAGCGGGTTATTTACCACATGATCGCACCAAGTCGGCAACGATTGGTTATTATCTCGGTTCATTGGGGTCGCTTGAAGCCAATGTCGATCGATGTTTGATCATCGACGAACAATCCGGTCAAGAGGTGTTGGCGGTCCATGCCGAACTCAACTCCGATTATCCGTGGTTATACGGGCAGCCAGTGTGGCGTTGTCCGTTTGGTGACCTGGCGCGGTCGGGCGAATATTCGGTAATTGTGCCAAAAATTGGTCGTTCGCCACGGTTTCGGATAGGTGCCGATGTCTACGACACACCTGTGCGTCTGATGTTACGCACCTATTACCATCATCGATGTGGCGAGACCCTTTCCCCAGATGTGACGCCGTATCATCGACCCGCCTGTCACGCATCGGACGCCGAGGCTTGTTTTCACCCCAAAATCGTCGATACCCCGTTGTATTCCCAAGAAAAACCCGGAAGTTGTATCGACTTACGCGGTGGATGGCATGACGCAAGCGACTACGGGAAATATGTGCCCACATCGACGGCAGCAGTATTTAACTTACTGTTAGCTTATGAAATGTGGCCGTCGAGGCTTGGCGAAATCGACCTGGGTCTGCAAAACAACACCCACAAAATGCCCGATATTCTTATGGAAATCGCCGTAGAACTCGATTGGTTGGCAAAAATGCAGGGTCCGGACGGCGGCACCTACCACAAAGTGACCTCCCAAGCCTGGGGTACGGATAAGTTGCCTCATAACGACAATCAACGCCGGTGGATCGCCGAAAAAACGACCCACGCAACCGCCCGTGCCGGCGCGGTGTTGGAGCGCGCGGCGCGGGTTTTTGCCAAAATCGATGCTCCGCGGGCAAAACGATATGCCTCCGCGGCCGACCGCGCCTGGGATTTTTTGACCAAACATCCCAAAACCACTCCTTCTCCTGGATTTACGAATCGCGACTGGACCGGTGGCGGCGAATACGGGGATCGATTTGGTGACGACGACGAACGAACCTGGTTTCTGATGGAACGTTCCTGCTCGGATAAGGCCGACCCGGAACAGGTACGAAACACCTTGTTGCGCCACGTTCCGCAGCCATACAACCCCCGTGTGCCGCCGCTGCGGGTCCACGATTGGCCACCGCCGTTCGAAGACGCCTGGCGCCCGGCGTTGCTCACGTTGGCAACCTGCTCTTCGGTTTCGGCTCCACCAGCACTACGCGAGGCAGTCATCGATTCCTATCGAGAACGGCGTAAAGATCTGGCAGAATACTCAAAAAAAGAGCCATTTGGTCTGTCATTTTTGCCGGATCCAGGCCAAAATTTCGGTTATGGCACTTCGAACGGCGCAAGATGGGCGATGGATTTGGCGCTTGCAGAACTGCTTGCTGGACCGGATCCCGACGGGACTGACGCCTGGTTTCGGAACCTGGCCGTTCTTTTCGGCCACAACGGTGTGGGCATGACCTATGTCACCGGTGTCGGTGAACGTTCACCCAAGACCATTGAATACCGTATCAATGAAATGGATGGCCTCGACGAGCCCTTACCGGGCCACGTGGTCGACGGCCCGGCTACGTTTGTACAATCCTCCAACAAAGACATCGACGTTTCATTGTATCCACCCACCGACGTGTTTCCGCCGGGATTACGTTACTTTGACCTCATGGACCCGGTCATCAGCGAACCAACCATTCTGGAACAAAGCGAAGCCATTTTAGGGCTGACCGCCTGGGTTAGCAGACGGCCATAGACTTGCTCGCCGACGATAAATATGTGAACACCGTCTTATATCCGTATAATCAACCCATGATGACCCGGCTACCATGGCTGTTGGCGGTACTATTTTGGGGTGCGCCTCTTTTGGCGGTGACGCCACGATATGAGGGGATTTGGGTGATCTCTGAGTCCGCGGATGACGGCCTCTCGGTTTCTTTTCCAAAAACAACGTCCCCCGGCGCATCGTTGTTGATCACTCCGGACGGTACGGGTTCGGTTACGGCGGAATGTTCGGCCCGCATTGAACTTTACGGCAAAGGGTTTTCCGGCGCTCACTTTGTGGTCAACGCATCTCTTCCGGGCGGGTCCGTGGTGGCGAAATCGGTTGTCGATGGTGAAGTGATTGAGTTGTTTCAGGAAATCGGCGAGTTTTCCATCCCGATATCCATCGAAACCCCTTTGTCCACCCTCCAGTTTGATTTTGCCGCAAAATCCGCCCCTCCAGACGGCTGGTTCATCCAAATCGAAGGCATCGTGTTTGACCGCAACGGTTGGCAAATAGCTTATAGTCCAGACAGCGCCGGCTTGGATGTATGGATCGACTCGCCGGATACCGTACGGTTTGGGATTGACCCGGATTGGGCCGAATTGGGTTGGCCGCTGGTCGGAAGTGTTTCCGCGATGTGGCGCCCGGCCGGGGGACTTTCCGCGCTGCAATTCACATATCGGCAAACGTTACCCCCCGGCGCGTTTGTGGCCCGGGTCGGTATCGACGGCGAGGGGGTGCAACTGGTTGATTCTGGTCCGTTTCCGGCGAAATTTTTCTCGTTGCCGAATATATCCGGCGACCAGTTGGAGCTGTCGTTGACAACATTACAATCCGTCCCAGGCGATACCCGGTGGACCGGGGTTTTCGAAAACCTGGTTGCTGCGCAAACCGAGTTGAGCGACACTTTGGACGCCACAATTGATTCGGACTCGGTGTCGGGCATGGTCGACACGGTGTCTACTGACCTATCCGACACCCCCAAAACGAAATCCGTTGGTTCCGAAGCCGGATGCCACGGTTCACCGGTTTCTCCGGCTCCATGGTGGGTGTTTTGTTTCACAGTCGTGGGGTTATCGGTGTTGTTAACACGACGTTTAGTGA
Source organism: Myxococcales bacterium (assembly GCA_013360285.1). Classification (GTDB taxonomy): domain Bacteria; phylum Myxococcota_A; class UBA9042; order JABWCM01; family JABWCM01; genus JABWCM01. Next base: position 7,961 of record JABWCM010000039.1, on the reverse strand, counting down.
ATACGAGGCCAAAATGATCAACCAAACGAAGCAACAAACCACGTTGACGCCCATTGCCGTTCTCATCACAACGTTGTTGGTCGGGTCTCTCCCCGTTTTTGCTGCGGGGCCGGACCAAACCACCCCTGGGATGTGGGACGGGCACACGGTTACGACGTGGGTTTCTCCCCGATTCGGATTTCGTATTTCCGTACCCAACGCCGGATATCTGATCGGTTTGGAATCCGCCCCAGCGGACGTTTCGGCCCGGGTTCCCCTTGAAACCGTCTTGTTTTTGACCCAAGGTGACGAACATCTTCGAATCGAAAGTTGGCCCAATCCGGATCATTGGTCCGTAGCCGAGTGGGTCGACCGCGACATGCGTTTTCTCGATCATGCCGAATCCCAGTGGTTTCCCGTTTTTGCCGGAAGGGAAAGGCATGCTGCGATACGCCTAAAACAAACCAAATCACCCCAAAGTCTTGCCAGGACAACCGTTTTTGTCGCCACCGATGGTCTGCTGCTTCGGATCAGTTGTAACGATTCGGCAAATGTTTTTGCCCACGCCCTGCTCGAAGCCGTCGTAACGTCACTGGTAGTGCCGTCCGGAGGAAAACCATGATTCGAATCGGTGTGCTCACCTGCATGGTGGTCTGGGCCGGCCTGATGTACCCCGGCACCGCCGGCGCGGTATATCAATGTGGTGGTGTTCAAGACACCTGCAAATGTGGCAAAAACAATCCTTATCCGTGCTGCGACAACGGCTCCAATTGTACTTGGTGGGCGTGGCATATGGCCTGTTGTAACTGGGGGCAAGGGCTTCCCGGATGGGGAAATGCCAATACTTGGTCCAGTTATGCTTCGCAAAACGCCAACTTCACGGTGCTTTCTTCCCCGGTTGTCGGTGCCATCGCCACCAGCACAAAAGGGTATTATGGGCATGTTGCTTATGTTACCGGTGTCGGCAACGGCACCGTGACCGTCAGCGAGATGAACTGCTGTGGAACATGTGCGTGGGGCACCGGCACCAAGACCTACCAAACATCTTATTTTAACTCCGGATTCGTTGTTCCCAAAGGGGGTGGACCTGCCGGGCCGTATTGCGGCAATGGGAAATGCGACGGCGGGGAAAATTGTGCAAGTTGCGGCAAAGATTGTGGTTCCTGCTGCGGCAACGGTGCCTGCGACCACGGAGAAAACTGTTCTTCCTGCTCCAGCGACTGCGGATCGTGTTGTGGAAACGGCGCCTGTGACTGGGGCGAGAGTTGTTCCACGTGTTCCAAAGACTGTATTTGCCTTCCCGCAGGCTCTCTCGACAATGTTTCGTGTTTGCAGGTGCGTGGTTGGACCTGGGACACCGACTCATCGACACCGGTTCAGGTTCGTGTACGGGTAGATGGCATCGACAAGGGCGTCATTGTGGCAAACGGACCTCACCCGGCTCACAACGGCAACGGTTTCGTATGGGAGGTACCCAAAGAGCTGCGCGACGGAATAATCCACCAGGTTCAAGTGGAAGCGATGGATACCCAGAGCAGCGGATTGACTATATTGGGACCCAAATCTTTTTCCTGCGAAAACAAAGTCATTTCCCTGGGCATTTGGACCCTTACCCATACCGATGCTTCGGGAATCCAGGTCAGCACCCCTTCTTTGGAGCAGCCGACATCGACGTTGACCCACACCCACGTACAAGATGACCCGTTGGCGGTTTCCGGACAGGTTCAAAGTTGTGTAACACCGACATTGCAGCCTTTTGATGGGTTTCGGGGGCGTGTGGAGTTCAACCACCCCGGTGGGCACTTCGAAAGTGACCTGTCTGTGGATACAACCCCGATTTTGACGTCGACAGCCGGTTCCAAGACGGTTCAAGACGTTTTGGTCAACCTGTCGGGAAATACGTTATGTTTCACAACGAAGGCACTCAACGACTCACCCGCACCGTTGGCGGAATCGGCGACTTTGAGCGATTGGGGGGTTCGTGTCGGCCGGTGGTGGACCCATTATTCCGCGGATGCCTCGGGATTGGTTGCCGGATTCCCGACCCCCGATTCGGTACGGGTTCAACTGCGCCCGTCGCCGGTGGATTCGCCGTCGTTTGGCTCGGGCTGGATTTCCGCGTCGTTGCCGTTGGCCCAGGCGGTCCACGGTATTTCGGCGCAGTTGACCACGTCGTCCGGTGGTTTGTCCGCAGTTGTGCCGGAATGGTTTTTCGGTGACGAAGTCATTCCGGTGAAACTCGGTGTCGACCTGGCGACGATTCAAATCCCTGAAGGGGCCAAAAACATTGAGTTTCGTGTGCGTGTGCCCGACAACAATGCGGCGTGGCCCGCAGATTTTGTGATGGATTTAAGCCATGTTCGGGTTCATCAGATCGAAACGCGCCAAAATGGGGCATGGTGGGTAGAAAAACATGCTTCTTATGGGTTTGACGCCCACATTCCGGCCGGCATTTCGCCGTTTGAATCCGGAAGATGTGTTGTTTTGGAGCATGTGCCGCCGGATTGGTGGTCTATCGGAACCGTCAGTGCTACCGTCGACTTTTCCGGTCCGTCATTTGAACGAATCCGGGCGGTTTATTCGGCAAATTTGCCGGAAGATGGCTTCCAATTCGCCGTCTATGCCGACAAAGAGTTGATCTTATCGCAGAAGGTTATTGGAAAGAACGAAGACATCATCGACATTCCTGCTTCCGGAAACAGCGTAACGTTGGCGTTGGGTATTGCCGAAGCCAGGGAATTTGCGGCTACGGCGTTTGTGGAATTCGCCAAGTTGGAGGTGTTGCGTGATGGCTGGTGGTCGGCGCCAAGCCCCCATTGTGTCGGGATGAGAGACGACCGATTGCCGGGAGGCGGCATTCGCCTAGAAAATTCCAAAGCCTGGGGAATTTTGGGAAACGGGGTTTCCGGAGTCAATCTCGTTCATCGTGATTTTGCCGAAGCCCAACATGGCGTTCGCTTTTCCTACAGTCAGGATTTGTCCAACGAGGCGTATCGGATAGTGGTATTGCTGGACGGTGAACCGGCGCAGATTGTGGATGAATTTGGGTTATTTGAGGCCGACTTTGTTGTTGACGGGGTCTCGTTTCACAATTTGGGATTCGCCATGGTCGCCAAAGGGCAGGGTGGGGTGTACCCATACCGATGGGTGGCGGATATCGACTTCATCGAGGTATTGGGAAACGATGGTCAGTGGCGCGCAGTGGAGACCACGGCTCCACAAACCGCGACCGCCGATATGCAAAACACGGCGGCGGAAGCCCATTCTCCAGGCGGTATTGCCAAAAAAATCACCCGCGACCCATCCCTCCCCGACTCTGTGCCGCGTTCCGGCGGTTGTACTACCTCTGTTCCGGGTGGCTTCAGCTTACCGGCGTGGGTCCTATTGCTGGGTGTTTTCTTTTTCCGCCGGCGCACCGTTCGATCACTTACCGATTGATTCCTCTTAGATTACAAATTGGGCGCCGGCGGCAACGTCAACTCAGAAATGGCCCGTGACGTCCGATTTGCCCCCGGGAGGGTGCCCTGAATGTTCACTATCAATGCTGCCTGCTTTTCGGATGAAAACAAAACGTCGATAAACGGGTAATATTTTCCAACATTAAAACCCACACTGGCATCGGATACCAACAGGTCCACCGACCAGGTCACTTCCCCTGCTCCGATATGCGGCATCAGGTTCCAAACCATGGCCACTTCACCGCTCGACGTTTGTTTTTGGTCCTGCACTATCGTGATGCCGCCTACCGTCAACGATTCCACACCGATCACATCGCCCACGAGCGACGGACTGTCGGCACGCCCATAAATCCCAAATGCGCCGGCAAGGGGTGTGGTGGAACAAGAAAGCACACCCGATTGCACTTTGTTGAGATCCAAGGATTCATTAAAATATTCGCGCCAGTAACCGCCTGCCGTATCGCCATAATACGCCGTGGGTACCGCCCAACGACGGGTCTCTTCGGCATAATCGGTGCCCTGTACCTTGGACAACACCTGGACGGCTTTGGCCAAGGCAAAATCCAACCTTCGAATTTGTCCAAGGCTGTCCAACGGACATGCTGAAGCCACCACCATATCTCCGTTGGACAACAAATAGGTCACATCGCCAAGAGGGGACACTACGACAACATATTCACCCCAAATATCTTCTCCTGGCCACACCACCTCTCCTGCATCGGGTTCAACCACATCATCCGGGACCACAACGGCGTCGACAGACGTCATGTCGCCTGCCGACGACACGTCACCCGGACCGGCATCCAAAGCCGGCGGTGCTGCGGCATCGGCGGTAGGTACTACGTCGCCGTTTTCTGCCGTATCGGCAACAACGGTATCTGAGGACACCACATCTTCCGGGGGAATCGGTGAGTCCGGAAGATGGTGGATCACCGCATAACCATTGGCGACCAGTTCCGCAGCAAATGCGGAAATGTCCTCCGGTTGGGCTATGCCGACAGCTACAACCGCCGAGTGAAACCCTGTCGCCGTAGCGCAGAAGTTGGGGTTGGTTAAAAATCCGCTTGGAGACGCATCTCCATTGTGCGCGACATCACTTGAAACGGCGGTATCAGATTGAAGGGCGTCGGCAAGGGTTTGAGAGTCAGCCTGGGTGTTGCCGTTACCGGAATCGGTCGCCCCGACGTGGTTGCCCCCGGTCGATGAGCAGGCCAGAGTTCCCACAAACCACAACCACGTTGGGCTAATCCATTTGGACTTAGCGCAGATAGAGTGCTTTTTTGTTAACATAAAATCCCGAAACCACGATGCGGATAGCTCTTTCGATTTTCGTCGTGATTGTGGTTGTCCCTAATCGATTACCCAAACTTCGTTTCCAACTCGGCGATTGTTTTGGCGGCGGCCTGGCTCAGCACGGTAGAGGTGTTTGCTCCGCGCCCGGTAAACCGCATCAGCGTTGCTCCAAAGCCGCCGTCCGTCAAACTTTTGAGAGCGGCTACGAATTCGGTCACTTCGCCGCTGTTTCGCACAACCGCTGCCGTAGCTTCAATCGCTGCGGCGGTTAACCGTTCATCGGCACTTTTTCCCTGTCCTGCACTACGAAGTTCGTCCAGAACAAATTGGCGGAACAGAGGATGGTTACATCCGTGGGATGCCAAAGACTTGACGAGATGACGTGCGAAGATGGAATCCGCTTTAGCAAGCTCCGCGACCAGTTCCGGATAGACCGACTCACCTCGCAAAGTCAACAACGCGTCCACCGCTTCTTCCCGAACTCTGATATGGGGGTGGTGAAGCGCTTTACGCACCGCAAATGCTCCCGACGGGTCTCCCGCCATCGCAAGAAGGCGGACAAGGTCTCGATGGTAATGCCACGACTGTTTGGTATCCCCGAGTTCCTGTTCAACAGATGGAATAATCGCCGAACCCAACTCCGCCAACACCCGCACTACGTCTTGCCGGGCATCGTCATCGCGGTTTTTCGCAAGATATGTCAACAGCGGCGTGATCGCCGTGGCTCCGTGGAGGCGGAACAGCACCAGAATGGGCCCTCGTTCCTCGATTGTCGCGGCTGTTGCCAAATCATCCAAAGCGTCGGTCAGCGGGAGAGACCGCGTGCGGCGAATTGTGTCCTCCAACATTTCGGCGCGGTCGGCAAACGGCGGCTCCAAGTCGTCGCGAAGTTCCAAAAACCGCCCCAATATCCGCACCGCCAAATCGTATTGTTTACGTCGCCGCAGTTCGCGATACACAAACCGGAGGGCTGTGACCATGTTCGAAAACGCTTCCCGTTCGTCAATCGTGCCGATCATGGAAAGAAAGTTGGTGGGATTGTCCACAAATTGGTCAGTCCACCGCGAAATGCGGATCATGTCCTGCAGCTCGGGTGACATCTCCTGAAACGGAATCAGATTATGCTGGATGACCAGATCGACAATCCCTTTTGTTTCTGGATGGTTGAGTTGGATTGCCCGATTGCATAACACCTGTATCGTCGACATTTTAGCTGTGATAGCAGTTACTTTACGTGGGTCGTCGTCCGGCAACGCCGACATCGCACAACTCGCGGCGTAGTGGACTACCAACTCTTCGTCCATCGCGTTGACGATCCACTGCAAAATGGTGCCGTGACCTCCAACGGATGGCAGTTCGGCGGCCATATCCAGCGTGTTTGCTACAAATTGCGGCGGACCTAGGCGTAAAATTGCCATCCGCACAAACCCGGCGTTTTGATCCCGAAACGTTCCGGTTTGATCAGCGGCTTCGGTATGGCGTGTCCGCAGGTAGTGGGCGATTCGTGAAACCGCGAGTCGGCTTGTCCAGGCGGCTTTTCCTAACCGAGCGGGGAGTATTTCCTCATCCGTGAGCGCAACCACTGCGGTTCCACATCGGTTATACAATTCCATACCGAACGAAGGTCTCAACTCGGGCTCCCGGTATATCATCATCGCGCCCTGATTCTCGCGCATCGCCAGCAGACGTTCCGTGGCCACCTCCAGGAAGGTTTCAAGGGTTCCTTTGGAGGTCCCAACAGAAAACGCAAGGCTTGCGACGTGCTCGGCGGCCATGAATCGCGTGAATACCTCCCGCAGATGTTCGCCCATGGTCGTCTTTAACAAGGTTCCCAACGGCAACGGAAACGGTGCCACGCCGCTGACCAACCACCCCGCTTCCTCTTCTGCTTCTCCGCGAAAAAGATGAAGTTCGTCCGGCAAACTTGGATCATTCCACAGTTTGTCAAAACATTCCGCCAGATTTGCCAGGTTACGGCGTGCTTCCGGGTGGCCGGGTGGGTAAAACGTCGATTGGGCAATCGTTCGGGTCAATGCCATAATCGTGTCGGCGGCATGTCCCAATTCAAAATGACCTGTTTCTTTCATCAGCGATGCTCTCTTTGTCGGCTCCCCTGGTTTTGGCGTAGTGAAAAACCGGTTTACGCCCTAATTTTTTTGAGTTTTTGCCGCGTCGTCTTGGTCTTTTCCCCGCTCATACTGGGTGGTGCCGTACTGCTTCTTGTCCCCTACAACCTACATCGTACGGCCCTGGGTGTGCAATGGCGCATTGGTTACGTTAGCCCACCATCCGTCTTCTGGAAGTGTGTTTCCTGTGTCCTTGCTCAAACTTGGCACTGTCGAGTATAGTTTCGACGTTTGGGCAAGGAGCCCCGGATTTCATTTGAGACAGTACGACTGATTTGTTTGTGTGATGGATTCTTTTCCCGACAAAAAACTGGAGGATAGAAATGAAGATACGCAACGGATGGATGGTTTTGGTCGCCGTATTTTTTACAGCGGCGTTCGGTATGGCTGGATGTGAGCTGGAAGACGATACCGCGGACACCGAAGGGGGTGGCGGTGGCGGCGGCGGAGGGACTACCGACACGTCGGGTGGTGGCGGTGGCGGCGGGGACGACACCGGAGGCAATACGGATCCTTGTTCCGACTTTGGCTGCGGCTCCGACGGGATTTGTAACTTCCAATGCGCGGACAACTCCGGCAACCCAACCGATCCGGATTGTAACCCCAATACACCTCAAAATTCGAACAAAGCCCAAAAAAGCGACAGTTGTAGTTGCGATTACTGGGGTTTTGTGTGCGAAGCGTCCACCAAATGCTCCACCCAAGAATGTAATTGTGACCCTGACTGCGCCGCTCCGGCGGGTTGTACAGATTCGTTGGCCTGTGTAGGTGACGGACACTGTGACACGTGGTGCCCGACCGGTGAAGACATCGATTGCATCGGATCGTCGGACGACGGAAAATATTGTGGCGGCGATAGCTGCGACATCAAAGCCGGCGAATGTAATGCGAAAAAAGGCAGCACTTCGGAATGTTCGGACGACCCCGATTGTGACGGGTTCGACCTTCCTTGCGAAGCCGATGGTTACTGCGACACCAATTGTTCCGCCGGTGCCGACCCCGACTGTTAGAGGGTGTTTGGGAAAAAATTGCCGGTGAACGAAACAGTGGCCGTAACGAGTCGGTCGGGCCGACCGAGGCCCACCGGAGGCGTACCCAATGGTAC
>JABWCM010000312.1 GCA_013360285.1 Myxococcales bacterium | reverse complement strand
CCGAGTAATATCGGGAATATTGCGCAGGTTTTTTTCTGGGCAGGGGGGACAAAAGCACCCGTCCAAGTTCGTTCAGCTATTTTTTCACAACCTCATAGGGTGATCCACCGCCGCCCAACAGTGGGCGACCCTACTACATAGGGTGATCCACCGCCGCCCAACAGTGGGCGACCCTACTACATAGGGTGATCTACCGCCGCCCAACAGCGGGCGACCCTACTACATAGGGTGATCCACCGCCGCCCAACAGCGGGCGACCCTACTACATAGGGTGATCCACCGCCGCCCAACAGCGGGCGACCCTTTCCACCTGTATCAACCCCTCTTGCGCACGTTGTACGACCTTTACCGGCACCAGACGCCCCACTTTTTCACAAACTGGGAGCAGCAGGCAACCGTAGGCTTTTGGCTTGCCCTTCATTCCAATACCGATGGAGCAAATCACGTAATAAATTCATTTCCGGAAGGTTTTGTTGGGCGAGGTTTTTCCTTTGGCCAGGGTCTGCTTCCATATCATAAAATCTCCGGATCGGCTCCCCGGATTTTGTGGGCGTCTCAATTAACTTAAACTTGGGGGAGCGGATCATTCTATCTTTGCTGTCGATTACTCCCTGGTGAAATTGTTTCTTCAACACCATGTTGTTGTTGAAGTCTTTATCGACTTCCAATGTGTCGCGGGCATCCGACAACGTATACAGACGTTCCTTTTCTTCGGGGGCCAGATCCACCAATGCCTTCTCTTTTGGGAAAAACAAATAACAGGTCTCCCCAAACACCGGCAAATGCAATGAAGTGACCTGACCATCCAACAGAGGTGCCAACGACACCCCTTCGTAGGCCTCGGGTATCGGCAACCCTACCAAGTCGAGGATTGTTGGACCGATATCGGCGTTTCTCGCCAACGCATCAATACGATGTCCCGCCTGCAGGGGTTCCCCGGAAGGCCCTGGTCGGCGTATCAAAAACGGTATTCTCGTGCTTTGATCCCCACCCAAAAAGTTTGTACCATGCCCCAACGTACTTCCGGGGTCGTATAGGTCCTCACCATGATCGGACGTCACAATCACGATGGTGTTGTTGAGTAATCCCCGTTTTTCCAACTCCCCTAGAACATACCCTACGTAGTGATCGAATTCGCTGACGGTACCATCATAAAGGTTGCGGATATGTTGCTGAACCTCGGGTGGTAGTTCCGGATCAAATCCGGTAGTGATCAAATCGTGTACCCGCACATCGATATGGTATCGGTGAGGCCCGTGGTAGTTTGGATCTACGTACTTTAAGTTAAACGGATAACTCGCCATATACGGGAGATGCGTCGTACTGAAAAACAACACACCAAAAAACGGTTTTCCGGCATCGGTGGTTCGGTCGATTTCATGCACCATCCGGTCGGCAAGGGCGGCAGGACGTACATGACTGGATATCGATCGAACCTCGGGCACCAGCCGTTCACCCAACTCGTTGGAAAAATAAAGTGGAAACAACAGATGCGCCCACACGGTCGCCTCGGTGATAAAGGCATTGAAGTTTTGCACGTCGCTCGTGAGGCGCCGCGAAAACCCCATGTCGACTAGGCTAAAACAATTTCCTGCCCAATTGGACACCGCAATGGTTTCGTAACCGGCGTCGTTGAGGACTTTGGGCAAAAGGGTCGGCTGCTGCGCAAAGCTGTCGGCGTGGTCTTTACGGATAAACATATACCGCAACCCATGAGTTGGCGGGAACTGACCACTCAGAATGGTCGCCCAGGACTCCAAAGTGGATGCAGTGGCCACGTGCATGTTGGCAAACGTGGTTGCTTCGTTGGCAAACGTGTCGATATGGGGTGTGATATCCTGACGCACATACCCATGGGCACCGATTCTATCCCATCGTAAACTGTCGCTGGCAATGATGAGCACATTGGGACGACTGGTGGGTATCGACAACGTTTTGGAACTTGCCGTTGTCACCTGTGACCACGCCGCCCCACCCCCGATGGCCAGCAGAACACCTGCTAGAAGCGCCTGTTCCCATCTTTGCCGTGGGCGAGATTTCCAGAAATGCCACGCGATACGGCCGTAGACCACGGCAGCCACCGCGCACACCAGAATGAATCCAACAGTGGCAATCTCCAGCAAGTGGAGATGGTACAACGCGTACAAGTTCAAACCCGGGGCAATCGCCTCGAGATATTGTGCGGCTCCACCCAACAATCCTGGGCTGCGCGAGAAAAACGGCCCCAACGAAAGAGCGTATAGGCCGATATTGACCAAAACCATCCACGCCAATAGGCGAACTTTACGAAATCGACCCACGCACCTACCGACGTCGGTCATCGCTTTCCGGCGCCACACAAAAGGAAACGCCAGGGCGGCATAGGCGACTGTCACAATAAGATAAGATGGTAAAATACGAAGATTGGCAAGCAGTACAACCCCCAGATGTTCCCGGAATGCCATCGCCGCATACCCTTCCTCCTGGTGGGTCAACACTTTGACAAACGCGAACAGACCAAACAAAAACAACACAAGTGCAATCAAACACTGGAAACCAAACGTGATCCCAAATGCACGGCGAAAAGATAAATATTCGGTCACTCAACCTCCTGGTCCATGTTCCCTGTCAGCTTCGTCACAAAAGACAATCGGGATGTCGGCAACAACGACACGCCACGCAATCGGGGGCTCCCCAAGGCGATATGATTTTCGTGCCACAACGGTAAAATCGGTAAGTCCTGCGCTACAACTGATTGGGCTTCGGCATAAAGGCGTTTTCTTTGTTGTCGATCCGCCGTTTGTCGTCCCATGTCGACCAGGCAATCCAAACGTGGATTAGCATAATAGGTACGGTTGGTCGATCCCAAATCAATTGGACTGCCGACAATCGTTTCGACAAGCCTGATTACGCCATGAACATAACTTTGTTTTGCCCAATGGTCACATAACGGATCTCCCAACAACGTATCCCAGCCGGGGTTAAAAAAGCGCCTGTCCCAATGGGCATAAGGGCTCAAGCCCGTACCGCGCTCTTTTGTTGGGGTTTGTAGAGAATACAACATCCAGCGGATCATGTCCGGCTCGATAGGCTCCGGCAATTGCAACAAGAATACATCAAATCGACCTTTTTGCACATCGGCGAAAAACGTCGCGAATTCATAAGGGCGTAATGTTACGGCAACACCGACTTTGGCCCATTGCCACACAATCATTTCGGCAATTCCGCGGCGAAATCGATGGTTCGACAACTTCAGTTCAAGTGAAAATCGAATTCCGGATACCGGATCACGCGGAAAGCCGGCTTCGTCGAGAAGTTGTTCGGCCCGCGCCGGGTCAAACCCAGGAGCCGGCAGTTGTTCGTTGTATGCCCAATGAAACGACGGCAGAATCCCTCGCGCGGGTGTAGCAAGCCCGGAAAACCTCACCCGAATGATTTCATCACGATCGGTCGCCAACGACAAAGCCTGCCTTACCCTAACGTCGGACAAAGCGGGAACACGCAGGTTTAAACCAAGGTAGGTAAACGCCAGAGATGGTTCGGTATATACCCGCACATCATCGCGATTTTTTAGAGTATCAACCAAAATCGGGGATATACCGTTGATCATCAAATCGGCGGAACCGGCAAGAAGCGACAAAAGGCGGGCGTTGTCATCGGCAAGAACCCGTAAGACCAACCACTCGTAGGTGGGACGGATATGGGCGGTGGTATCCGATCTGCGAAGCACCAGTGTGGAATGACCGTCAAATCGCACAAATCGAAATGGGCCGGCTCCGATCCAGCCTGATTCCGGAAACCGTCCACCCGTGCCTGTGTTTTGCAAAAGATGAGCTGGAACAATGCCCATATCCAGATCGGTCAGAAACGTTGCCAATGGTTGCTCCAACTCAAAAATCACATGGAAGGGGTCGGTAGGATCCAAAATGATATCCCGAAACTTGGCATCAAAGTCCGCTCGGTATGGGGATCCCAACTCCGGGTCCAGAATCGACTTAAAGGTGTACACAACATCGTGGCCCGTAAGCGGAGTTCCGTCGTGGAATAGGACATCACGCCGCACAAACACGTGCCAACGCGTTGCGGAGCCGGCGTCAGGTGTAATGGAAGCGGCAAGAAGCGGCTCCGGAACCACCGACGGGTTGTCAACATGTACCAGCGCCGAAAACATCAATTTCGACACCTTTGCCGACATAGTGTCAATGGAAAATCGGGGATCAAACGCTCTGGGTGGTGCGTCGAGAACAACCACGAGCCGATTGGTTGGGTTTCCCGGCAACTCAAGTTCAGTTGTACACCCCAGAAATGTGGCAACGATGCCACTCCACACCCACCCGAGGCAGCGGGAGACAGGCCGAAATGTCGTCAACGAGTCGAACACAACCATTCCTTGTCATCGCGACTGCGACGACGGACGACGAACATACGGCGGTGGCTCATCGTTGGCAACAACAGCTCCAACCTAATGTAAATACATACTTTCTTACATAACCAACAGGTTCGACTCACGGGAATGTCGGGTAAAAACAATCTCACTTCGAGGTAAACCAAGCGTTTTTTTTGAGAATTTGTCCAAACGGCGTTATCGTCAACCCATTCGTTGGGGCGGGGAGTGTAGATCAAAACCGAACAGGGACGTGTTCGGAGGAATCCTGCAGATGAAAACCGTCATGAACAACCATCCAACCTATTCCCTTCGAGTGGTCCTCGTATTGTTGATGCTCGGGATCGTGTTGACCGGACCGGGTCGACTTTCCGCGCAACCACCCAAAGCCCTGGTTTCCCGGCTCACCACAGCAGTAACCAAAGCCGACACCATCGCTGAAAAATGGGGCGTGGCGGTGATCGCGTTGGACAGCGGCGACGTCGTTTTTGCGGCCGGCACGGACGAACCTCTGAATCTGGCTTCAAACGGTAAGTTACCAACTACCGCCGCGGCATTGGAACATTATGGTCCCGACACCGTATTTGAAACCGTCATCAAAGGGAACATGGATGGCAACGGAGCCATTGACGGTGACTTGATTGTGGTGGGAGGGGGTGATCCCAGCATGACAGTTGAGACATTACGCAACTTGGTACAAAAAACACAGGCGGCCGGGGTGACGGAGATCTCGGGCAGAGTATGCGTGGACGATTCGTTGTTCGATTCCGAACATTTGCCTCCTGCTTTTGATCAAAAATCCACCGGCAGCGCATATCGGGCATCGGTCGGGGCCTTTGCGGTGGACTACAGTGCGTTTTCGGTCGGATTTCGTCCAGGCGCCATTCTCGGTACACCTGCGCGGGTTACCATCAGCCCCGGGGGTTCCAATGTGGTCGTCGAAAACCGATCCCAGACCATTACCGGAAAAGTGGAAAAGTTGTTGATCGAGTCGCATATCGATCAGGATAGGACGGTCGTCACGGTAACGGGTACTATCGGAATCAAAAACAAAGGGGGCGCGGTACGCCGACGAATCGACGATCCCGCACTGCAGGCTGCAGGTGTGTTCCGGCAGTTGCTGCAAAACGCCGGAGTCGAGGTCGCAAACGACGGGTTTTGCCGGGCGAAAGCGACAGCCGACATGGAGACCCTCGTTGTCCATACCTCACCGAAACTGGCCAAACTCGTGGCAGATGTGAACCTGCACTCGAACAACATGATGGCGGAAACTTTGTTAAAACTTGTGGCGGCGCGGACGGGTGGCACACCGGCACGATGGAGTGCCGGACAGGAAGCCGTCGCTAAATTACTGGAAAATGCCGGGCTCCAACCTGGATCTTTCCAGTATCTCAATGGCAGCGGGTTGTATGACGCCGATTTTGTGAGTGCATTGGATATGGCCCTATTCTTACGCTGGGTGTTTGGCCAGACCTACGGAAAAACATTTGTGGATTCTCTTCCCGTTGCCGGAAAGTCGGGAACGTTACGGGGACGTATGGGAGGGACTCCCGCGGCACTGCGAGTGATGGCCAAAACGGGTACCCTGGATGCCGTGATCACACTCAGTGGCTACGTGCAAGCCCAGTCAGGTCGTTGGTACACCTTTGCGTTCCTTTTTAATGGTACCAAAACGCCTCACGGCATTCCCCGAGGACTTCAGGATAGATTGTGTGCAATCGTTGCGGAGTTTGGATGAGCGGAGGTTCCGGTACAAATACTCATTTCTTCTTCTTCGGCTCTTTATCGATAATATAAAATCCCGGAATCTTGGTTCGGCGTTTTCCCGCAACTACGGGTTTTACATCGGCGAGCCGTGCATTTTCGAGCCAATTCCGATAGTTGGTTCCGGTCTGCACCAAGTAAATATAAAAACCATCTTCCTCGGCACCCCGACCTTCACCCCACCCCTGGGTCCGCAACACCTGCGTCTGATCATCAAAGGGCAGGCCCAACACGTTCTTTTTATACTGCTCGGTATAAGGAAAATACTTCTCCGCGTTCGAAAGGTACAAAACACGCACCGCAACGTTGATTTTTCGTGCTGCATCACCCAACTGAATCATGGTCTTACTCGCGGTCAAATCGCCACGTACCGGAAACACACGATTTGTCTTGAACAAGGCGACGATATAATCAAATTCATCCTGGTCGTTGACAAACGATTTCACTTTGAGCTTGTTATGTAACTCGGCAGTCAGCTTTAATTTACCGTGAACCAAACCGCGTCCAAGCCGGAGCGCCTTATGTACCCCTTCCCGCTCCTTGGCATCGGTAAACTCGGAATCAATCATCTCCTTGAGCGTGTCTTCATTGGACTTTGCCCACCGCGCGATAAACTCAGCAGGTGTCCCACCTTTTAAGAACAACAACCGATACACTTTGTGGATATCGACTACCGCTTGGTCGAAATCCATCGGCACCAAAATTTCCGACCGCGCCCATCCCGCCATCAGATAAACCTGATCGGTACCCACACCGATGAGCATACCGCCGACATCTTTGGTCACATCGGCAAACAGATCATGCCTTTTTTCATCGGAAATCAAAAAATGAGCATTGGCGGAAAGTTGTTTGGGCGGAGGATCGGGTTCTACTGCCTTCATCACCGAAACCGCATCATCGGAAAGCGGCTTCAGATCGGTAGCTTTTTGGGGCGCCGACCGGGCTTGTTGAGCGCCTGCGACCAGCAACAGCAACACAAATGGAACTAAACGCATAGAACCAATCAACTTGTTTTTCATCATCATCATCACCGAAAACCCAAAAAGTACATACGTGGGGCGAACGCGATCTATCACGGAGCCGGATGGAAATAAAATTTATGGACTGAGAGGGTCAGCGGAAATAGATAAGTGAACCCTGTTCGGCTAATTTAGGCTGCCTTGGCCATGCCCCTCCTTGCGGCATATGCCCGATATTGCCTCA
>JABWCM010000038.1 GCA_013360285.1 Myxococcales bacterium | reverse complement strand
AGATTTTTTCGTACGTACATCCGGTTTCTTTGTCGCAACTGTCTTTCGTGCAGGCGTTGTTGTCGTCACACGAAATCATGTCGTTTTTGCATCCGGAATCAGCGTCACAGGAATCTTTGGTGCAGGCGTTGTTGTCGTCACACGAGATGTTCTCATAAACACACCCGGTTTTGGGGTCACAGGAATCCGCGGTACACGCATTGCTGTCGTCGCAAGAGACTGTCTCGTACTTACATCCGCTTTCTTTGTCACAACTGTCGGTGGTGCATTTGTTGTTGTCATCACACGAAATGGTGTCGTTTTTGCATCCGGAGCTGGGATCACAAGAATCCGCGGTGCAGGCGTTGTTGTCATCACACGAAATCGGGGCGAATTGGCAACCGACTTTGGGGTCACAACTATCGGACGTACACGCATTGGAGTCGTCGCAAACAACAAGGATTGCATAACATCCCAGCGCATAATCGCAGGAATCTTCGGTGCAGGCGTCGCCATCATTACAATCAAGAGGGATGACGAAGCATCCGCTTTTCGGATCACAAGCGTCGGCGGTACAGGCGTCGCCATCATCACATGTTACATAGGTATGAACACACCCGAGTTTGGGATCACAGGCATCAATGGTGCAGGCGTTGCCGTCGTCGCAGTTCAGCGCTGTTCCGCCCGAGCAACCGGCAATGCCGTTACACACTTCGTCGCCGTTACACACGTTGCCGTCACTGCACGAACAACCGGCAAAACACATCGGTTTGGTCCCAGCTTGCCCAGGCAGCCAGTCTTCGCCCGGTCCGTCCTGAATCGACCCCATAAATACGGCCACCCGAATTTTCTTCAGGCACTCCGGATCCGCCGAATTCCCCGGGGCGGCGGAAAAGTTGGGAATCGCAAATTCCAGATGCGGCCACGCAGCAGACGTGGTGGTCGGTGGTGCGCCGGTTTGTGCCGCCAGCGGAATACCAAAAATGGGCGGGAGCGGTACAAAAGAAAACAAATCGGTGGCGCAGGTAAACGCGGTTTGCATGGAAGTTCCTTCCGCTTTTGCCGAAGGCACACCACACAACAGGTCGTACGTGGAATCGTTGTTAAAATCGAACCGCACACCAAAGGTTTCCGTTCCGCCAAAGTCGGGAGCGTCGGTTTCCAGAGGACTTCCGGCGTCACCATCGTTTTCGGGGTCGCCGGCGATGGTCGGCGTAGGGCCGACATCGATCATGGAAATGCCGACATACATCGTGTCGGTAGCTGCATCATAATGAAGGCGTAAGTCCTTCATGTCCCATCCGCTGCCGGTGGGCTCCAGAGGCAAGCCGTCGATATCACCCACGATGAGTGTATTGTCGCCGGCGGGAAAATCCGTGGGTACGTGCCCGGTAAATGTCGGCGCCGCAATCGCCTGTAAAACCGGCAGCAACGCAATCGTTCCGAGAGCTGCTATCTGTCCGAATTTCCTTAGAAAAAATGTACTTGTCCGCATAACACCTGTCTCCTTTTGTCAGGGGTAGCACCAGCAATTGGTTACAAACCATGAATACAACGGCCCACAAAACAGCGCAATAATTTTTTTTTGGCCCGATAATTGCTTTCTGTGGTGAAACTTACGGAAAACAAGCAGAGATGACTGCTCTTTGCGGGCCACCGGCCTTGGAAATAGGTACGTAACCGAAACGGATGGTCCTTTCGTTGGCGGGTCACGCACCAAAACATCGGGATTTCGGCGTAGCATAAACCGAGATTGTACAGCGTGTGCTTAACTGATCAACACAAGCAAAAAATTCACAAAAATGAGTTGTTTCCGAAGGATGGACTGTCTTGATGTTCGGGTACGGAAAAGGGTATCGGGAACGGTTACTTTCCCCATACGTGAAACGAGCTGGGTTGTTATGGAGTGTTGTTGCACCCAAAAATCATCAATGCCACGACGTTTCAAGTGTTAAATCGATAAAAATAGTTCAAAAGAATGACAACTGAGCGGAAATATGGTCGGTCAACTTGGATTTCTTAAGAGCGCCTGGGAAACGAGATCAGTTAATCAGCCCATTCAACTCAAATCCGGTGATGGTTTGAGTCTGGTTTGTGGTGGTGTCAACGAAAGTGATACGTCCGGAAGAATGTTCCTGAGAAATCGCCATCCGCCCAACCGTGGAAACGGGGATCAAATGGATCGGTTTGGTCACCAGTGACAAACGTGATTCCAAAAGTGGCCCCAGTTCCACCCAGCTCAACTGGTGGTCCGATGTATTTCCGGATCCGGGTAAAAGTACATAAACCTTCTCCATTTCTGGTGCAAACGCAACCTGGGTGACCGGGACATCGGTTACAAATAACTTAACGTAAGAGCTTGGTAAATGAATAATGCTGTAACCCGGTTTGCCATCGATTTGTTGATCCACCTGTTGAGAAGGAGTCGCGCCACCATCTGTGGTTTTTTGTTGATGAACCACCACCGCATGTTCCCCGTCGGGCGCAATGGCTACCGATTGCACCGGTTTTTGCAACAGGATGCCGGTTAATTGTTGGGTCTCCAGGTTCAACACCATCACCTGCTCCACCTTGGAATCCGTCGTGCTAAGTATTGCCAACGTTCCATTGTCGTTGAGTTTTGCCGATGCAAACGATTTTTGGGGTAAATCCAGCAATGTCAATACCGAGCCTGTTTCCCAGTCGGCCACCAGGTCGACCAAGGCGAGCTGGGCGGTGCTTTTGAGTACCACGAGCGCAATTGTACCGTCCGGCAACAGGTCCAAATCCGTAGGTTCGCCCGGCAACGCCAAGGTCTGGGTTTCGCCGTTGTCCAACCACATTCGCCGTAGTTCCGCTTTGCCCAAAACCCGCACAATGGCGGTTGTGCCGTCCGGAGTGATCTGAACCTCCCGTTCAACCGCCAACTCGTCGACACCGTCAGACAGCAGGATCGGCGGAATCAACTCGGCGCCGGTCACGGTAGCCACAACAATCGGCGTGATGCTGTCGCGGGTAATCACATAAGCAGTCGCTCCATCGGCGCTGTATACGACGTTTTGTGGCTCAAACCCGACGCTGACTTCGATGGTGGTCTCTTTGCCCGAGTCCATGCGTAACAAAGTAATCGATTGTAACGGACCAAGCGAGGTAACCGGAACCGCGGCCGCCGCTCGAAACCAGAGGATGGCTGATTTTCCGTCGGGGCCAAGGGTGACCGTGTTGTAACCTTTGCCAATTCCCAGTTGGGTCACTTTGGCGTTGCCGTCGGAATCGGTGCGGATCAACGACAATTCTTCGGCTGTCGAACTGAGCACAACCGCGTCGTCGGTTCCTGGGATGACGGTGAGCACATCTGGGCTTTGTCCCACCTCGATCAGGTCGACGGCCAGGCTGTCTGCCGCGATTCGTACCACAGAATCCAGGCTCGAGTCGGTAAGATAAACAAAATGGACACCGGCTTGTGGTTCACTTAGGGGCAGTTCAAACTCCGGTTCCGGTTGAGTTCCGGCATCCGCCTGGTTTTGGCCGGAGCCGCCGCCACCGTTCGGGTCGAAACTGGCTGATCCGCCGGCACCCGCGTCGTCTTCCGCCATTCCGCAGGCAACAAAACCCGCCGCCAAAAAAACCGCGAGACCCGCCGTCCATGGTTTACAAACTTGGTGTGTTCTCATCGTGTGCGCCTCCTAAAAGTGGACCACGAGCCCAGCGCGTAATGCTGTCCCCGACAAGTTGAGCGATCCAAGGTTTCCGACTTCCAACACCTGGTTGGTACCGGCACCGTCTCCTCCGGGAATGACCGTGAGGCTGTCGAATTTCAAATCGGCCATCCACAAATAACCCGCTTCCAGAAATCCGCCGAACGTAAACCCCGACATGGTCGAATCGGGTTCATCCCCCCAAAAAAAATCGCGAGGAAAATGAAATTCCAAACCCAATGTTCCACCCGCTCCGCCGGTGATGCCGGAGTCCTGCAACCGGTGGGTGCCGGGATTGATTTCCATTTCGGCCCACAACAGGGCGCCCGTCGCGCGGGCATACACATCCAACCACGATTCAAGCGGAATTCGATACCGCACGTGCACCAATCCTCCGTGTCCGTTCAATTTTGTAGGTGTATATCCCGCGTCACCTTCGGCGTTGGCGTACAAATATCCCCCTTCTACCGACAATCCCTCCCAAACCGTAACCCCCATGGTGGGACCAATCGCGGACCAAGCATCGGTGCCGGTTGCCCGATAAACCGATTCGTCGTGTGTGATGAACCCAGTTACCGACAAATCCACAGTGATACCGAGTGGCTTTGCGGCACTCATCCGTGAATAGGTCGACATGGTTAGTGTTAAGATAACAGCGGCGGTCCAGAACCAGATGGTGTTGAATTGGGTCCAGTGAGTCCTTTTCATTGGCTGACCTCCCCGTCCAGCAATCCGGTCCATAAAAATCCACCCATCAGCATTGCATTGTTTTCGGTGGGTGGATCGGTACCCCACAGGGTCAACAAACCACCCGATTGGCTCAAGTCGACAGCAACGCGCCCATTTCCGGGCATCACCGACATTGCCAAAGGCCAATGAAGTAATCGAATCGGTACGCTTGCCAACGTCGTCAGATCGACACGAACCAAATACCCTTCGCCGTTGATTTCGGTGGCGGCAAACAACTCTTTGTTGTCCGGAGAGACCCCCAATCCGACGATGTTGCCGGTACCCGTAAAGGGTACGGCGTCTCCGGTAAGAAGATCCAGCAGCGACAATGCGTTGCCGTTGCGGATTACGGCTTTTGTTTTTTCTTTTAAAATAATAAGTTGGGAGATGCCGGATGTAACTTTATAACTGCTGACTGCTTTTTTTCCGATTGAGTCCACCGCCGTCAAGTCGATGACGTGCACCGTGGATGCCCCCGACGGTTCGTACACCACCATCAGATCCTGTTCCGCGCCGGCATCGGTACGTACTGCTCGTGACACCGGTGTGGCCAGCGGCAATGAAAACACCTCGGCGGTGATCGCGTTGACAAAGGAAACTGTTTGAGGGCCTTGGTTGACCAAAAACACACGCGGCAAACCTTCGGCATCCAGCAGGTGCATGTCGCTTGGGATGTCGCCGGAGTAATAGAGATTCAACGTGACTGCAATGGTTGCGCCTGTGCCGGAGGCATCGGGATTGTCGACGATCCGCATGGCGTACAAATCCGGTGCGTTTCGCGACCTTACAAATGCCCACAACGCCTGCGAAGCACCGTTTTCCCCGGCGGATTCAACCGCGAACTCGATTTGGTCGGGAACAATTTGGGTGGTGTTTTTGACGGTGGCAAGGGGCACTGAGACGTCCTTTGCCAACGGTTGGCTCAGGTCAACGATTGCGATATGGGATGCCGATTGCACCAAGGCTACGCGTCGTTGGGTAGACCCCAACGTAACCGCAGGAGAGATACGGACCCCATCCGGGGCATCGCCGAATGATCGAATGGTCGCATGAGTTGGGTTGGTATCCCCCGGCGGCGTCTTCAGGTCTACGATGGCAATTTCGTTGGCATTTTGGAATACCGCACCCGACGTGTTGCCTTCACGGAACATCGTTACCGCCACCGCGCCGTCATCGGATGTAGCCAAGTCGGAAAACGGGGCTCCCAGAGGATACGCCGTTGAATTTTCGCCGCCGTCGTCGATTGCGTGCAGGGTTTTGCCGGTGCTGTCCAATACGAACAGCCGTGTTCCGTCGGCGGTCGTTTTGGCATCCAACTCGGTTCCGACGAGTTGAACAGACCTGATTTGTGGTTTGTTTTGGTGGGCATCAACCACCACCACCCGACTGGCCGAGGCTTGCAGATAAGCCAGGCTGTTGGCAAGAACCAACGGGGGTTTCACATCAACCGATGCGACCTCTTCGTGGTCGGCACAAGACGTCAACACCAATGCCGCCATGATAACGCATATTCGGCGTGTTTCCGTTTTCATCGTTTTCCTCCAGCACACCTCATGGACACGACTCGGTAGCAGGTGATTGGACGTTTATCTCGGCAATTTTTTCCCAAACACAATCCAAAGTAGGTCGTGCAATCGTCGTAATACCGTTCCGCAATATCCAAGGTCAGACAGACACACTCCATCTACGCCGTATCATCGACACGGTTTGTTCGGCGTGATCTGTTAGGCGACCCTGGTCATCCAACCACACGTCGCGGGTTTGTACCCTTAATATTTCCGAACCTTTGGGCACCCGGCGACCCTTGGTACGCGCGAGGATCACCACACACGAGTCGGCCAATTTCGCCGGATTGACTTCGGAAGATGCCCATTTCAGGCCGGCGGGAGTCACTTCGTACGTCCCTGACACCGGAGCGGTGGTCAATACCCCGTCTTCGGGCTCCGGATTATAGAATATCAACTGGCTCCCCCGAATCACAGCGGAAGGATCCAACATAACGTCACCGGCTGGGTCGCCACCGAACGCCATAAGGTGCCAAAACAAAGGCGATACGGACCCCGCGGCCTGCAAAAGCAAACTTTCCATTGCTTGGCCGGACGTCACCCGGGGGTTGGTTTCGATCACCAGCGGCGGTCCAGCATCGGGAACGACGACGTCGATTCCAAACGCGCCGCGGTAGTTCGCGGCTGCCAACGCCCGCCCAACCAATTTGGCGACATCCCGTACTTTGTTCTCCAGATCGGACGGCATTCCCCAGCAGTTTCCACAGGCTCCAAGCGGAAACGGCGTCAATGTTTGGATTCCCGTGACTTGGCGGAATCCCGGACCCACAGCAATCCTGTCGACGTCCAGCACCGCACCGTTGGCGGTCCAGGTTGGGCCCGGGACAAACTCCGCAACCCTCCCCGGCAGCATGCCAAACGAATCCCGCATGGTTTGCCACTGCTTGGCGTCCGTCACGATCCAGCTTGATTGTCCGGAGTGTCCTCGGGCGGCCTGCACGATCCACGGGCTTCTTAAATGAGTGTGACTTGGGTCAAAATGACTCAATCCCAACGGAAAACGCTGAGTCGCCGGCGCACAAATTCCTAACTCACTCAACATGCTGCTAAAGTGAATTTTGTTTTCGAATCGCTGAGCCACCGCCGGCGGTCCCGCGAGCACTCGCAAACCCAGTTGGGTTGCCCGCTGAACCATACGGGCATTCACCTTAAACGCGACGATATCCGTGACCCCACGTGCCCGCAAAAACCCAGGAACGTCAGGATTGTCCAACAGGGAAGCCGATCCTTGTGCCAGGTCCGAGTCGTTTTCCGGCACGATCAAAATGGGATTGTTTTCGTCGCCTTCGATTCCCATGGAATCAAAACAAACCGTGACGAGGTCTGCGACCAACGAGCGTAACCCCAGCGTTCGACCCGCGTCCGGTGCCAGGTAAACGATGCGTCGTCCGGCATAGGTGTTGCGTAAGTGGGTTAAGGCATCAACAAGTTTCATGGTTGGCTCTCGGTGACCCATTCAGCCAAACGTTGAGGTAGGTCGGCAATGACCTCGGCGGTCGACACCATGTCGGCAGGAGGGCTCCATCCTTCAGAGACGTCGTGGCCGTAGTGACCGGTCAACAACACCCCGGGATGATGTGTCCGACCCTCGTCAATCCATCGCATGGCTGCCGCAGTAGCACAGGCGCTCTCCAATGATGTGTTCACCCCCTGATCCAACAGCCACTGCTGTGCCGCCAATATCTGCGAGTCGTCGATCCACACCGCTCCTCCCCCGCCGGCACGCAAAGCACGGACCACTTCACCATGACGACGTGATCGTTTGGCGCCCAAATCCCCGATCAGGCTGCGGTGTAACTCGCCCGACGGTACGTATCCAAATGTTTGCGCAATCGCCGCACTGGTTCCGGCCTGTGCTGCTACCAACGCCGGGATCGACCCAGTCCACCCATAGGTTCGTAACGAATCATAACCGCGGGAAATCCCACACAATGTGCTGCCGCTGGTCGAGTAACATACCAAAGCATCGATCCCCAGTTGTTGTTCGGCAGCAAAAAACGCCAACGTTTTGTACCCTTCCAGCGCCGCATCATCCATAGACGGCCGTAAATTGGGAATGGCGAACGCCGAGCTGAATTCGTTACATAAGCTCATTGCTCGCTCACTTTGTATCACATGGGCGCCGTAACGGCAAAGCGGCATGAGTTTACCCAGCGCCATTTTTTTCGACACAAACACCACCAGCCGAAGCCCGGCCACCCGGCACGCCGCCGCCGCAGCAATTGCGGCATTTCCCGACGACGACAAACAGACTGTTTTTTTGCCTTGATGCCGATACAACGCAATTTGTACCGCCAAACTACGGTCTTTATGGCTTCCGTTGGGGCACAAATCTTCTCGCCACAACACCATGGGTACCCCGCGAAAAACCGCCCTTCGAAACAGGGGGCCCAAATCACCGACATCCACCGGCGAAACGTCGCCAAGTTCCGGCGACAACAGTCGTCGATACCGCCAAACGCCCGTTTTGGACGTATCCAATAAGGAAACAGGAAATTGTTGACTCATCCGCGAATTACCCAATACGCAAACAAAGAACCGAACGTGGCCTGCACTTCTCCTGAGCTTGCGGGCCACAGGTGTTTTGTAGGCCGGATTACACCGTGCTACAACATTCAAAGTTTTTTTCGGAGTTGACCTGATGACATACGATCCCAACAATCCTTCCGCATTGGAAACAAAAGCGCGCCTCGCGGCCCCTTATGTGACCGGAAAACAGGTCGTAGATGTAGGAGTCTCGTCGATTTCCCTGTTTCATTCGATCCAACAATCCGCAGCCGGGGCAATCGGAATTGTTTGTTCACCTTTGTCTCCCCCGGCGCTTCTTTTGGCGGGCAAACCCATTGTTCGTGGCAACGCCTTACGCCTTCCGGTTCCCGATCGGATCGCACAGACTGTGCTTTCATTTGGAACGCTTCCGTATCAACGTCAGAAACAGGATTTTTTTCGAGAACTTGTTCGGATAACGACACCTGGCGGCTATTTGCTTGTCGAAGCGGCCAATCGTTCCAGTTTTGCGTCTATTCAGAAACCACTCGCAGCGACAGTGCCCAGATTGGATTTGTTGGTTGAAATCAAAATGATTTTGCCCCACGAGTTGGAGCTGAAGGAAGTATTGGGTGTGCAATTGGTTCCGCGTACCACGCCCCTGCTCGAACGATTTGGCGAAAGTCTGGATCGGGTGGTTTCCGGCTCACTTTTGCGGTTTTTTTCCACGGCGCTGATCCTGGTGTTGCGTAAACGGGATGATCTGTAGCGTCAACACTTCACTTAAGCGGTAACTTATGGCTGGAAACACCCACGGCACGCTGTTTCGTGTTACAACTTTCGGCGAATCTCATGGTCCGGCGCTTGGCTGTGTCGTCGATGGTTGCCCGGCGGGCCTTGTTTTGGATGCGGCCGATATTCAACGGGATTTAGACCGCCGCCGCCCCGGTGCCACTGCGCTTGGAACAACTCGTAAAGAATCGGATCAGGTTGAGGTGTTGAGTGGGTTGTTCGATGGACGAACCTTGGGAACCCCGTTGTGTCTTTTGGTGCGGAATCAAGATGCGGTCTCTCGCCAATACGTTCCCATGCGGGGTCTTTATCGACCCAGCCATGCCGATTTTACGACCGATATGAAATACGGACACCGGGATTGGCGAGGTGGGGGCCGCTCCAGTGCTCGGGAAACCGTTGGAAGGGTTGCTGCCGGTGCTGTGGCGAGAAAGCTGTTACAGGTCTATGGCGTGGAGGTCATCGCGTGGGTCGATTCTGTGGGCCAGGTTGATTGCACAACAGTCGATCCCCTTTCGGTCACCGCCGCCGAGGTCGACCGATTTGAAGTGCGGTGCCCCGACGAAATTGCCGCTGCGGCCATGGAAAAAACAATTGTTGCGGCACGTAAAGAACGAGACACCGTTGGGGGAACCATCACCTGTGTGGCCCGCGGGGTACCTGCCGGGTTAGGACAGCCCGTTTTTGACAAACTCGAAGCGGCGCTGGCAGCGGCGATGTTAAGTTTACCGGCGTGTAAAGGATTCGAAAGCGGAAGTGGTTTTCGTGGAGCAACCCAATATGGCTCGGTTCATAACGATCCGTTCGCGGTGGACAAACGCGGCAAAGTCATCACGACCAAAAATGACAGCGGGGGAATTCAAGGCGGCATCAGCAATGGAATGCCGATTGTGATAAGGGCTGCGTTTAAGCCTGTAGCAACCCATTTTCTGCCGCAAACGACCGTAACCGTTGCTCCACATACACCCGTTGAATTTCAGGCAACCGGCCGACACGACCCATGTGTATTGCCGCGTGCGGTACCGATTGTCGAAGCGATGATGTGTCTTGTGCTCATCGATCACCTCCTGCGGTCCATGGTTGACAAGGTGGATCAACCGCGTTACCCGTCGCCCCATGATTAAGCAGTTATCCAGATTGAGTATTATCATTCCGGCTTATGACGAAGCCCGGCGTATTACCCCCACTCTGGAGCGCATCACTGCTTATTTAAGTCCGCTTCTCGATGATTACGAAGTGATCGTCATTGATGATGGGTCAAAAGACGAAACCGCGCAGATTGTAGCCGGATTTTGTGCGAATCACCCGCACGTCCATCTGCGCCAAAACGTTCGAAATCGTGGCAAAGGATACAGTGTTCGCCACGGCATGTTGTGGGCTACAGGTAATTGGCTGTTGTTTTCCGATGCCGATTTGTCAACACCGATAGAAGAATTGGAGCGGTTTGCATCATACATAAATGAATTTGATGTCGTAATTGGGTCAAGAGGTCTGGAGACATCGAATATTGTCGAACATCAGCCGATATATCGCGAATGGATGGGGCGTGTGTTCAATCGGTTTGTGCAGCGGACTGCGTTGGCTGGGCTTGCGGATACCCAGTGCGGTTTCAAACTTTTTTCGCGCATTTGTGCCCGAGATGTTTTCAGTCGGACGACGATCGACGGTTTCGGGTTTGACGTGGAAGCGTTGTATGTCGCTTCTGCGTTGGGATACAGAATCGCCGAAGTGCCCGTCACGTGGGCCAACGACACGGCAACCAAGGTTCACCCAGTGCGAGACGGTTTACGAATGGCCACAGATGTGGTGAAAACCCGATGGACTCATCGTGGCTTAACCACTGCGGCGGACAGAAACCGATGAAGTTAAGCGTTGTTATCCCCTGCTATAACGAATCCGAAACCATTGTCGCGTTGCTGAACGCGGTTCAAAACACGCCGTATACCAAAGAAATCATTGTTGTTGACGACGGATCCACCGACGGAACGCGGGAAATCCTTTCCAAATATGGGCAAATGAACCCGTCTGTGCGCGTTATCTTACAGCCACAGAACATGGGCAAAGGGGCCGCTCTGCGCACCGGTTTTGGGTTGGCTACGGGCGATATTGTCGTCGTGCAAGACGCCGATTTGGAATACAATCCCAAAGATTACGCGATCTTGTTGCAGCCTATCCTCGAAGGAAAAGCCGACGTGGTGTATGGGTCACGGTTTCAGGGTGGGCCCGGGCGTGTGCTGTACTTCAAACACATGCTTGGCAACCGTTTTTTGACATTTTTGTCGAATTTATTGACCGACCTGAACCTCACGGACATGGAAACCTGTTACAAAGTATTTCGGCGAGAGGTGATCCAAAACATTGTAATTGTCAGTAATCGTTTCGGATTTGAGCCAGAGGTTACAGCGAAGGTCGCAAAAATGAAAGATGTTGTGATCTATGAAGTGCCAATCAGTTACAATGGCCGTACTTATGCTGAGGGGAAAAAGATCACATGGAAGGACGGCGCTGCGGCTCTCTGGCACATCATCAGATTCAACCTGGATCCGTTTGCCGAAAAAAATTATGTGAGACCTTCTTCTGATCTTCCGTCCCTGGTAATGAATCAACGCAAAGAGTTTGTGAAAAAATATGGGGACGGACTTGGAGGCGGGGATTTTGTTCCCCATGCCCGGAAGAAAACCGAGTAATATCGGGAATATTGCGCAGGCTTTTTTGTGGGCAGGGGGGACAAAAGCACCCCTCCAAGTTCGTTCAGCTATTGTTTCACAAGCTCAAAGCACAGGCCGAGCGTGATAAAGCTACCCTGCCGGAGAACAGCCATGAGAAGCCGATTTCATCTGGATAAACTCTCGTTCTTACTGTTGGTTGCTGCCCCTGTTGTCATGGTGAATGCATGTCGCTCGGGCGATGCGGAAACCACCGAACCCATCCAATCCGAAACCGCGGACCCTTTTTCCGGATATTCGGAAGCCTACAAAGAAGTCACCGTTCCTGGGTCTCTGACACTTCCCAAAACCGGTTATCAAGAACCCCTGACACCCAAAGGGGACCTGTCGTCACTGGCGCTCACTTACCAATCGGTCAACTGGGAACAGGTGATGGCCGATGTCATGGCGCTGCGTTATGAAACCGGCAGTTATCTTACTGAGCAAACACCAAAAGGAATGGAACTGGCTGCATTGTGGATGCAGGGCCAGACCGACAGTTTTGAAGAGTTGGTCGAGCGGATGCCGTTGGTGGTGGGTGAGTTGGCAAAACATTTCGGCAAGCAGGTCGCAAACGATGTCGGCGGTTCGATGTTTGCACTCGTTGTCCGCGATGATCAAACGCTTGTCCTTCCTCGGATCGATACGCCTGCAAGATCGGAGATTTATTCAAAAATCGATTCGTCAGTGGCCAATATTTACACCTATTATCTACAGGGACCGGAAGGCGCCGGAGATTTTTTTGATTTGCTTGCGGAACTGAACGCTGCCACGCACGGACTGTTTACGGCCTATGGAGTGTCCGACTGGCTTCCCGAAACATCTTCGGTCACCCAGGGAGAAGCGGTACTGACCTTCATGATGTATGTCCAGGTGTACTTGAGGCATGTCCGGGAAAACCACCCAGCCATTTACGCCGCTCTCCAAGCCGAACCCGGCATTCAGGATGCCGTCACCTTGCTCTGGGCTCGCGGGCTGTTCATTCTTAACGTTGCGAATGAAGGTGGTATCTTACCGTCTCTTCCGGGAAAAATGGCAGAAAAGGTCAATGAAAGTGGGGCGCTTGAGGAAATCAGCAACTTTACGTCAAATTGATCACCTGTGTCATCGGGGGGAGGCACAATAACGGGTTTTTCCACTTCCCGCGATCAGCGGTTCTACTTGGGTAAGCACGAGATTCGTTTCAACCGCCGACCGGATCCGTTGTTCCGATTCCGAGCGAAACCACAATTCCATTCCATTTGGACACCGCTGAGTTTGCCCGGCGACGGTGCCGCCAATTCGTGCTACTTGGTCGGCTAGGCCTTGATACACGGCAGGAGTCGCGCTGTGATGGCCGGGTGCCAGCGTGCCGCCGCTCTCCCCCATCCAGTAGACGACCATCAACACGATCAAGACGACCACCGAAACCGCGGCCTCATAAGGAAAAACCTGGCGCGGAATGCCGGAAAAATGCCGTCCGTGGGTTGTTCGGCGAATCCGCTGTTGCACCGCGCGGGAAAAGTCCACAGGTGCCGGATGCGTCGGCAGTTGCAACAACATCAGTCGGGTTTGTTGCATCCCATCGACCTGTCGGCGAAACGCGGTCGCCTCGGGTGTTGGGGTGCCCAGCATAGCCCTTTCGTCGGCAGACAATTCGTCGTTTAGAAATGTCGACTGAGGTTCATTGGTATGCCGTTTTGGTTTGCCCATGTTTGTCCTCTAAGCCTTGGCCTTCGCCAGGATGCCGGCGGGCGCGCTTTGTGCATCGTTACCCGCCCGGAATTGCTCTACTTTTTCTTGCAACACCACCCGCGCCCGGTGGATTCGGCTTTTGACCGTGCCCTCCGGCAACCCGGTGATTTCCATAATCTCGTGGTAAGTTAGGTTTTCGATATCCCGCAACACCAATGTTTCCCGCTGGTCGTCGTCCAACTCGGCGATCCATTGCTGTAGCAGGGTTTCCAATTGGCGCCCTTCGGTCATTTGGTCGGGACGGTACGGGCGGTTCATCAGCTCGGCGCCCATGTTTTCGGGTTCAATGATTTCACTTAGTTCCCGCCGTTGCATCGACGCTCGCCGGCG
Source organism: Myxococcales bacterium (assembly GCA_013360285.1). Lineage (GTDB taxonomy): Bacteria > Myxococcota_A > UBA9042 > JABWCM01 > JABWCM01 > JABWCM01. Next base: position 17,207 of record JABWCM010000038.1, on the reverse strand, counting down.
AAGATAAGCAAGGCGATTCCGGCAATGATTCAACGCAATCCGATACAGCCAGGTGGAAAGTTTACTTTCGCCACGAAATTTTGGTAACGCAATAAAAACACTGACGAAAACATCTTGTGCCACGTCGCGGGCTTCCTCTGTCGACCCTAAGATACGAAAACAATATGTAAAGATACGATCCTGATAATCGACCACAAATCGGCCATACGCTCGTTCGTCCTGAGCCCGCAGTTTTGCCAGGAAACGGTCATCGTATTCGGTTTGTGTCTCGGCCATCGGACTTATCCCAACGTTTTCTGAGTTACCGCACAGAACAATACTGTTTGCCTATGACCGACGGCGAGCAAAAAAGTTCTCCAAAAAGTTTTCTGGTCGCTTTATGTTGTCGGTGCGACAATAACTTATGTATTACGGTACGGATAGGAGGCAGAGATGGGAATGACGATTCACGGTGGACGATTGGTGGCAAAAGCGTTGCGAAATGAGGGCGTGGAGCACCTGTTCACCCTTTGTGGTGGCCACATTCAATCGATTTATGATGGATGTTTGGACGAAGGAATCCGGGTTGTCGATACCCGGCACGAACAAAGTGCTGCGCATGCGGCCGATGGAATGGCGCGTATTTCCGGCCGAATCGGGGCTTGTGCGGTGACGGCCGGCCCCGGCGTGACCGACGCGGTAACGGCGGTAGCCAACGCCTACCGGGCGCAGGTGCCGATGATTGTGTTTGGCGGCGCCGGACCGACGATTTTCACCCATATGGGTTCGCTTCAGGATATGGACCACGTGGAATTGATGCGCCCAATCTGCAAATGGGCAGCATCTGTCAAAGAAACCCGCCGTTTGGCGGAATATGTGTCTATTGCGGCACGAAAAGCAACATCTGGTGTGCCGGGGCCGGTATTTTTGGAGGTTCCGCTGGATGTGCTGATGGAGTATGTCGACACCGACAAGGTGCCTATTCCACAAAATTACCGTACGGAAGCCCGCACCGCCCCGGATCCCCTCTATTTGGACAAAGCGGTTGCCCTGCTGGAAAAAGCCGAACGACCGATGGCAATCGTCGGTTCCCAACTTCGATGGTCGCGGGAGCCGTTGGAAACGTTGCAGCGCTTTTTAGACACGACAGGCATTCCGACCTTTGTCAACGGAATGGCGCGAGGGTTGGTTGACCCTCAGGGACCCCACTTTCTGAACCGTTCAAGAAAGTACGCGCTGAAAAACGCCGATTGTATTCTGATTTTGGGAACACCTTTTGATTTTCGTCTTGGTTATGGGCAATCCCGGCAAATAGTCGGCGGTAGCCAGTCTGGGCAGGCAGGGGGGTTCATGCTGCAAATAACCCGTCCGGTCATCAATGCCAACGCCTCGTTGATTCAGGTTGATTTGGACGGAGACGAGGTAGGGCGAAACCGGGTGGATGGTGTGAATGTCGGCATGGTCGGTGACAGCGGGTTGATGCTCGAAGCGTTGACATCCGCTCTTTCCGGGATGAGTGATAAGTTAACGGCGTGGCGAGGTGCTGTGCGCCAGGATGAACAAAAAGCCTGGGACAAAATGCGGGCGCAAATCACAAGCGAAGACAATCCGCCTAACCCCTTACGTGTTTGCGAAGCGGTTAACCGCTTTTTGCGACCAGGGGATATTGTTGTTGGGGATGGCGGAGACTTCGTTGGGACCGCGGCCTACGTGTTGAAGGTGTTTGGTCTTGGTACCTGGATGGACCCGGGTCCTCTCGGTACACTGGGTGTGGGTCCCGGATACGCTATGGCCGCCAAGTTGGCTCGTCCGGATGCCCGGGTGGTCATCATGTATGGTGATGGTTCGTTTGGGCTCAACGGTTTTGAGTTTGAAGCCATGGCGCGTCAGAACATTCCCGTGGTGGGCATCATCGGAAACGATGCCGGGTGGACCCAGATTCTGCGAGGCCAACGCGATTTGTACGGCAAAGATCGGGTTGTTGCTACCAAGCTGGACTACACACGTTATGACCTCGTTGCCCAGGGACTGGGATGCCATGGCGAATGGGTTGATACTTGCGAAGGGTTGGAACCCGCTTTGGAACGGGCGTTTGCCAGCGGGAAGGCGGCCGTCGTCAATGTTAAGATTGGGTCGAGTGATTTCCGCGAGGGCTCCATCAGCGTTTAGTGAGGTGTGCGTAACGGGCACGGTCGTGCTCCTATGCGGCCTTGGAAGCTGCTCACAGACCGATGTGGGTACGGTTGCAGGTGAGTCTGGCGGAATAGCGGCCCCAGACGTCCTAGTTGATACCAATGGTTCGGACATGGTCGATTCTGGGTCCGTTTTCGACATAGCGGAGGGTGTTTTCGACATCACCGAAGATGTGCCGTTGGTCCGGGTGGACGGTGTGTCGACCGATGATGTCCTGCCGGCCGTTCCCGGCTATGACGACATCGGTTCACTACCTTGTCCCGACACCGATCAGTGGCCGGTCTGGCCGGAACCGACACCGGATCTTGTTTTGTTAAGTGAGCAATATTGCAAAACGATCCGCCGGTGTGAGCCGACGGCCCAAGACGTATGCCTACCCATTCTGTTGTCGTTGGCGCCGGTGGGCGATCCTGCGGTGTTTGCGGCGTGGATTAACTGTCAGCTCAACACGATGCCGTGTCCCGGAACCACCTTATCCGCTGAATGTTTGTTGGATTCCGCTGGTCGACCAGTCGATGCTGCTAAGTTAGCGGTTTGTGATGACCTGGCTCGGTCCATGGATCAATGTTTGTTTACCGGCGGTGACCGCGATCTGGCCTATGTGCAATGTTTGCAGATCGCGTTGTCCCAAGAATCGATGTGTGCCACAACCATGTGCACCGCCATTGACGTGACCCCCGGTGGGTCGCCGTTCCCTCTGCCGCCACCGCCGTCGGCCGCGTGCGCCAAGTTGGAGTTATGCCTGACTTTTGTTTTGAATCTGGCCAACAATCCAGCGTGGGGATCGACGCGATAATGGCCACGTCTGGACACCGGCCCGGATTTTTCGCGAGCTTGCGGGCCACAAGTCCGGGAGAACGTCATCTGAAGTCTCCCGATGGGTTCAAAACATTCCTGACGTGAAAAAAGTATGAGATTCGACAACAACCATGACCCGGCGTTTGGCTGGGTGTTGCACACAGGGCCCAACCAGGGCTTTCATTTGTCGGCGATTTTTGATCTTCCCACCCCCGATGACCGCGGCATCGAGCGGTTCAGCCTCGATTTGGGGGATTTTCTCATGTTGATATTTGAAAACTGGTGTCCACCTGCCGCGGGAGATCCGCCGTTTGTGGAACCACACCTTCTGGGATTACGTCTTGGGGCGGCGTGGGCGGCGGTGTGGTTTCCGTCCGACGGCAAAGTGGCTTCCGTTACGCCGTTGTTTTCTCAACCGTGGTTACGAATTGTGTCCGAGGGTTGGCCGTTGGTGGCGGTGGACCCAGATCACAATCCGCTTCCGCTCGCGGTATGGCCGGATCATACCGACCCGCCGGATGGAGACAGCCGATGGATTCGTCTCGCCCTTCCGTCTTCAGACACCCCATCGACATCGCTTGTCAACGTTAAGTTAAGGCCCGATAAGGCCAAAGGAGGCCGAATCCGTATGGAAATAACGGTCCATGCAGATCTCTTTGTGCCCCCTTTGGAACGGGTTGGAGCGACGGTACGCGCGATACACCGTTCTTTGTTGCAGGGTTGGATCGAGGATGTCTGTTTTTATTATCCGCCGGTGTTTTGGCAGCAGGTTGGATTACCCGAACCATTTGCCGAAGTGGGGCCTTGTGCTGTGGCAGAACGTGTCGCAACTCGATTGTTGCAGCGGGTGGAAAACCACGTCAGCCAACCCCGTGGACCCCGCTGGATGGCCGTTCATCGGTGGTTGGAGTGGTTACAAAGACAACTTGTATACAAACTTCAGACCGTCGGCACCTATCCTGCCGCAGAAACGATCTTGACCATTGCCAGACAACGTCTCGAAGCTACATGATGGGCGTCGTTCGGGTCAAAACAGTTGCCTGTGCAATACGATGACAACGTATACCTTGCGACCACGTCGCGTAACCACTATCATCCGCGCTTTCTTGAACCAAGGGTCCACACATGTTGATCGTCATGAAACCAACCGCCACCGAAGCCGAAATCCAGCAGGTGGTCGATCGTATTGAAGAAATGGGGTTCCGTGGTCACAAACTGCCCGGCAGGCAGCTTACCGCCATCGGAATTACCGGAAACAAGGGGCCGGTGCCCGCAGAACGTTTCGAATCGTGTACCGGAATCGCCGAAACGATTTCCGTTACGCAGCCGTTCAAACTCACGAGTCGCCAGATGCAAGCCGAAGATACCATTGTGGATGTTGGCGGTATCTTGGTCGGTGGCCATCTGTTTCACGTGATGGCCGGTCCCTGTTCGGTCGAAAACGAGGAACAAATCCTACGCAGTGCCGATGCAGCCCGTTCCGCTGGGGCAACGTTTTTGCGTGGTGGAGCGTTCAAACCACGGACAAGTCCTTATGAATTTCAGGGACTCAAGGAAGAAGGCCTCCAATTGTTGGCCAAAGCACGCGAACGTACCGGGTTGAAGGTGGTCACCGAGGTAAAAGATACGGAAACGTTGCCAATGGTGGCGGCTTATGCAGACCTGCTGCAGATCGGCGCCCGGAATATGCAGAACTTTTCGTTGCTCGAGGCGGTTGGCCGCCTTCAAAAGCCGGTGTTGCTGAAACGGGGTATGGCTGCGACCATCAAAGAGTTCCTGATGGCTGCCGAATACGTCTTCAGCACCGGTAACCAAAACGTGATCTTATGTGAGCGAGGAATTCGCACTTTTGAAACCATGACCAGGAACACGCTTGATTTGGGTGCGGTGGCCGTTTTGAAAGAAATGACCCACCTGCCTGTGATCGTCGACCCGAGCCATGGTATTGGGATCCGTCGCCATGTGCCGGCCTTGGCACGTGCTGCGACAGCCCTGGGATGTGACGGGCTCATCATCGAAGCTCATCCCGACCCCGACCGAGCGCTCAGTGATGGTGCGCAGTCATTAACATTTGAAATGTTGGACCATCTGATGGCCGACATTCGTAAGTTAGTACCCATAGCGGGACGTGTTTTGGGGACATTGCCTTCATGACGCACCCCGGTCGTTATTCGCTGAGCCCAGCTCGGCAGAAGTTGGTTGAATCCCTGGAAAGCTGCCGGGCGGTCGATGCGCCCGAAGAAAAAGACCGCCGGCGAATGATTCACCTTCTGGTGACCGAAGCGGCGTGTTTTGATCGTGGACACTTCGTTCCTGGGCACTTTACCGCATCCGGTTTTCTTTTGGCTCCGGATCACTCGGGGTTGTTGCTTATCCATCACAAAAAACTGGGTCGGTGGTTGCAACCCGGCGGACATGCGTTGCCGAACGAAGACGATCCACTGGAGATGGTAAAACGGGAAATTGAGGAAGAAACCGGGATTGTAGACATCGAGGTAAAAACACCCACTCCGTTTGACCTCGACATTCACCGTATCCCGGCAAAAGGGAATGAGCCGGCGCACGAACATTTTGATATTCGTTATTTGTTTTTGGTGAACGATCCAACCCAGGTACGCCGCTGTTACGAAGAAACCAATGACATTCGGTGGTTTACGTGGGACGAGTTGGCAGCAACGGCCTTGGACCCCGGAATGATGCGGGTTGTTGCGAAGGTACGTGGCCACCATCCCGACCGTTAAGTTAACCGGCGGTTTCTGCATTGGCGCAACGTTGAAGCCATGTATTGATAGCCCACAGTGGAAAGGTAATTTTATACAGGCTGTAGTGTAACATAGCGGTGCCAAAAAACACCCCTGCCGGGTCCTGTTTTGGCCAGCTACCGTCCTCTTGTTGGGCCTGCACCAACCAGTTGACACCCTTCTGTAATATTGCGTCATCCGGCTCGCCGGCCCACATCAGCGCCAACAAGGCCCACGCGGTGGAAATCACCAGGGAAGTTGGTGCCGGAACCGGGTAGTCCACCAGGCAACTCCGCCAATGTTCTCCCCAGCCGCCGTCGTTTCGTTGTTGAGACAATAACCAGGTGCGGGCTCGTGTAAGCGCCGGATCGTCGGTCAATGCTCCGGCGGAACGAAGTCCTTTGATGGCGAACAATGTGCCGTAGATGCCAAAAACCCCCCAAAATCCCGGCCAGTACCCATCGCCGCGCTGAGATCGGCGCAAAAACAAGGCCGCGTTGCTCACCGCTTGGTCTGTCTGAAACCTAAGGCCGTGGGAAAGTGAGGGTCGCAGCAATGACAACGCTTTCATACACGACGCTGTACACTCGACATACGACCGCTCGGTCATACAACTCCCAAACATTTCCGCCGGGTTAAGTTTATCCAACCACAAATTTCCCCGACGCCGCTCATACGACCCAAAACCACCGTCCGCATTTTGTCGCGACAGGATAAACCGCACCGCCGCTTCGGTATTTTCCGGTGTCAACCGCGGATGCTGTGGAAAGTGGTATTGCAATATGGTCAGCGCGTTCACAGCTTCAGCGGTGGTATCGCTAACCGGCCAGTGGTGGTGCGCTTCGCCGAAACACCATCCTCCGCGTTGTACGTCGCGGTAAGTGAGTTTGTCGTCGGAAAAATCGGATGTTGTTTGGTTGGTTACCAGAAATTGGGCAGCACACGCCAAGGACAGGTCCCATCGGACGTCACGACCCACCGCAGTTGCTGCCTGAATCACAAATGCCGTATCCCAACTTTCGCTGCTTGCTCCCTGGATATCGATACACCCGTCTTGTCGTTCACGTTGCCACGTGTCCACTCCGGACAGAGCGCGGTCAATGTCCGGATCATCCGGGTCGGCAGCAGCAAGTGCCAGTGTGTTGAGCAGACCGTTGACCGGGCTGATGCACCGGTAATCCGTGCTGATCAACTCAAAACGAATCCGGCGCAGGTTCTCGGCGACGGCGCGGCGCCTTAGCGTATGGATGGGATGTTTTTCATATTTGGAGAGAAGGTCGTAACTTAACCGGAGGGGTACCGACGGCGAATCGAAGAGATCGCTCGGCGCAATTGCGTGGCGAAATCCCGCAAAATCAACACGATCATAGGGGATATTGCCGTACAGTTCCGTTTGCAAAGCGTCGATGATCGCCGCCGATTCCGAACTTGGGGTCGGACCTTTAAATCGCAGCGCCGCCAAGACACCTAGAGCCAAATAAATAAGCCGAGTGTGGCAATAATAACGACTGGGATGGATCGGTGATGACTCGGGAAGTAACCACAACTCTACAGGTGTTGGGTTGACACCCTCCCAGCGGTACAGATTGGCCATGGCCAGCCAGATTTTACCCCAGGTCGGTATTCCCATGATACCGCCATGGTCCGTTAACCACTGCAGGGCAGCTCTTGCGCGCGGGTCGTGTACGTCCACTCCGAGCAGGCGCAACGCAACATACGCCAGAGTAGTGGAAAAAACGTACCCGGAAGACGTCGGATGCAGCCCAAAAGACCCGTCCGGTGCCTGCATTGTGGTCAACGTGCGCAAAAATCCGGTTCGCTGGGTTTCAGACATCGGTCGTTGCAGAATAAAGCGGGTGATGGTGTACTGCGAGACGAGCATGGTACACCATTCGACCTCGCCGGCCCAATCGCCGCGGCTATTTTGATGATCTTGGAGCCACCGACTCGCCCGTTCGGCGGCCAGTTTTATTGGTGTATCGGCAACATGGGTGTGGGCTTCGTGATCGGTGCGGTTCATCGAAACCTCATGTGTTAGGCTAGTAATTTAAGTGCTTCTCGAAGCAACTTTTGAAAGTCGGTCTCCGCGTTGTCTTCCAGCATTTCTAAGGCCTTATCGACATGTTGATTTCGGTAGCCAAGATTTAACAGTGCGCTTCGCAGATCGGCATGGAGGCGCTCATTACGACTGGGAGGTCTGGACGTCGGCGAGGAAGGCACCGGGGCAATTTTGGCCATTTTGTCGCGCAAATCCAACAAAATTCTCTCGGCGGTTTTTTTTCCAATTCCGGGTATTGCCTGCAAACTGCGCACTTCTCCAGCGGCGACGTTTTGGACAAATCGTGCCGCATCCATGCTGCCAAGAATGCCGATGGCCAACTTGGGGCCGATTCCGGAAACACTGATCAAATGGCGGAAAATGTTTCGTTCCAGTTCTTCGACAAAACCAAATAGGGTCAACGAATCTTCGCGAACATGGGTGTGAATCCATACAAAGACCTCGCTGCCGTCATCGGGCAACAGCGCGAGGCCGTTTAAGGACATCGTGACGTCATATCCAACCCCGTGGACGTCGATCCAGGCACGTTCCAAATCTCGAGCGGCCACTTTGCCTCGTAAAAAACCAATCATCTTGTTCTCTTGTTTGTTGCCGGGCGCACGCGATTTTTGAGTGCACGTTCAAAGGGCAACTGGTGGCAATGGCAGATAGCAACTGCCAGGGCGTCCGATGCATCTTCCTGGGCGGTTTCTGCGAGGCCAAGCAGCGCACGGACCATTTGTTGTACTTGGTGTTTATCGGCCCGTCCATTACCGACAACCGACCGTTTGATGCTCGTAGGTGCGTATTCAAACACCGGCAGCCGAAAGACCGCCGCTGCAAGAAGAGCGACGCCGCGAGCTTGCCCTAATTTCAGAGCGGACTGGGCGTTTTTTGCAAGAAAAACATCTTCGACAGCCGCACAGTTGGGCTGATAGTCGGTAATGACCTGCACGACACCTTGGTGCAAATACAACAGGCGGGAAGGCAAGTCGGCATCGACGGGGGGAACAATGACACCGTTGTCAATGTGGCGAAGGCGTGACCCATGGCTTTCGACGACCCCCCACCCCAATAGGCGGCTCCCGGGGTCGATTCCGACAACCCGTAGCGTGTCCCCGAACGGTTGGCTGGACATGGTGACGGTCATAGGTTGTTCTGCGAAAGTTGGTAGGCGGTGACGGAACGGAATGTTCGCGTCTCGGTTTAGCCCGAATTTTCACGATTTTTCGGCGACGATCCCCATCTGCGCGCGCGTTAGGATCCTGTTTCCTGTCGCCTCCGCCGTGCGGACGCCGTCGGTGCGTCCAGAATTTGCGAGCGTTTTTGGGGCCTTGCTGCGAATTGTTGTGAGAAATCCGCTTTAGGAGTCTTGTCCGTCCAAATCGGTTTCTTCAATGTCCGCATTCGACCATACCACGGAAACGTCGTCGTTTTCTTCCAGCAGATCAAGAAGTTTGATCGTCTGTTCGGCGCTTTTCCCGGTTACTTGAATCGTTGTTTGCGGAACTTTGACAAGTTTTGCTTCGGCAATACCAAATCCGGCGGTTGCGATCGCTTTACGAACCGCTTCAAAAGCACTTAAATCCGTATAAATCTCGAACAAATCTCCAGAACGCTGTAGATCGTCGGCGCCCGCATCCAAAATCGTCATCATCAAGTCGTCTTCAGATACGCCGTCGGCCTGGACGGAAACATAACCCTTCGAGTCGAACATCCAGGCGACGCTGCCGCTTTCTGCCATTTTCCCGTTGTTTTTGTTGAACAGATTCCGAATTTCTCCCACGGTACGGTTGCGGTTGTCGGTTGTTGTGTCCACAAGAATCGCGACGCCATCTGGGCCGTACCCTTCGTAAGTGACGTCTTCGTAATTGACGCCTTCGAGTTCACCGGTTCCTTTTTTGATTGCGCGTTCAATATTGTCGTTGGGCATGTTGTTGCTGCGCGCGTTGTCGACTGCCAGCCGCAATCGTGCGTTTCCATTTGGGTCCCCCCCGCCCATTCGCGCCGCAACCGTGATTTCTTTGACAAGTTTTGTCCACAATCGGGACCGTAGTGCATCAACCCGGCCTTTTTTGTGTTTGATCGTACTCCACTTATTATGTCCCGACATACCGTCTTGGCCTCCAAACTTCGAGATATTGCTTGCATGCGCACGGTTTTTTCAAACGTCACCGGCTGCCGATGGCGCCGCAGACTAGCAGGGAGCTGCACCTTCGACAAGTCCGAAGCGCATGATCCGTACAGTGTGCACAAATGTCATAAATGGGTGCCATAAAAGAATAACGTTGTTTGTTTCTTGAACTTGACGAGGTGGTTGCATACGCTGCGTGCCTCGTTGTGCTTCGTGGCGGGCAAAAACGAAGTGTGTTGTCGCCAATCGACCGAGGCCGAACGTTTCGAGGATAAGAACAAATGGTCGAGATATTAAGAGAATTCTTCGACAAACTTGGTGTGGACTGGGTGCTGTGGCTGCTTTTGGCGTTGTCGGTTGTGAGCCTCGGTATCGTGATCGAACGATGGGTTTTTTTCGCGAAAAATGCTTCATCTTACAAGCTGATAGAGTCTGTGTTGAGTAAGTTATTGGACGCAAAATTACCCGACGAAGAAGGTTTGGCCCGCATTCGTGCCATGCGGGGGATGGAAGCATCCGTCATTTCCGAAGCGTTGGCCCAGCGGCGCCATGGACCTGCGGCTGTCGAAGAAGTTGTGGCGAGCGTGATCGCTCGTGAGCGGGTTAAGCATGATCGTTATCTGGCATTTCTGGGAACGCTCGGGAATAATGCGCCTTTTATTGGTCTTTTTGGCACTGTTTTGGGAATTATAAGCGCATTTCAGGATCTGGAAGCAAGTTTGGCTCAAGGAGACGAAACACGTAACGAAGCGATCATGGGAAGTATTTCGGAAGCGCTTGTCGCAACTGCGGTTGGTCTGCTGGTGGCCATTCCGGCGGTGATTGCGTTCAACTATTTTAAGGGGCTTATTAAAACACGGGCGACCAATGCCGAGTCGTTGGCCCGGCTCCTGCTTGCGCGGCTCCGGTCCGAATAACCCCATTTTTTTCAAATACCCGCGTTGCGAGGGCCTATGGCTGGTTCGGCGAATTTTGACGACGATGGGATCAACGAGATCAACATCGTACCGTTGGTCGACATCGTGTTGGTGTTGCTCATCATTTTTATGGTAACTGCGCAGTTTCTAAAAGAAAAGCCAAAGGAACTGCCGCCGGGAATCGAAGTCGAATTGCCCGCGGCGCAAACCGGGTCGGCACTCAACGAGTCATTGGTGTCCATTGTTATCAACAAGTCTGGGGAGTTGTTCCTAAACGGCAAACCGACCACCACCGATGAGATCAAGGCGTATATTCAAAGTTCGCCCAAACCGGCGAAAGAATTAGAAACTTTGGTTGCCGCGGACAAAGGAATTTCTCATGGCGATGTCGTGCGGGTCATCGATTTTTTGCGGCAATTGGGGGTTGAGAGGTTTGCAATCAATACAAAACCACAGGAAATTGAATAAGTAATGGCATCACGACGGCTGATGATTGGGCTTACGCTTTCGTTTGCGGTACACTGCATTGCAGCGCTGGTGATAACCCAGGTCGAAAAACGCCCGCCAAAGGTAGCGGACCCGGACGAAAAGCCGATCGTCGTTCGTGTCGACAACAGCGACATCCAACTTCCTAAACTTACCGTCCAGAAGGCGCCGGAACCCACGCCGCCCGAGCCGGAACGGCTTCCGCCCGAGCCGGAGCCGGAACCGGAGCCGCCACCGGAACAAAAACCGCCGGAACCACCACCGGAACCCACACCTCAACAACCCAAACCTCGCCCCAAAAGGCCGGTGGTCAAAGAAAAAGAGCCACCGCCGCCGCAACCGTCGCCCCCGCCCGAGCCCGCGCCGGTGGTGTTGAGCAACGTGAGCCTTGGGGGCGGAATCCAAGTACAAAAAGGGGAGCGCGACGTTTTGGGCGATCCTTCCGTTGCCGCAACCGAAGAGAACACCCGACGCCTGCCTACCGGTCCCGCAGCTCCGGATGGAACCGGAACCGGCGGGAGTGGTCAGGCAGCCGTAGTCCCAACCAAAGCCGCGGTTTATAAACCGCCGCGACGTAAGTTAAACCCAAAAGGGAAGTGGCCAACCGGCGCCCCCACCCTCAATCGCACGATTGAAGTTAAGTTAAGTCTGGATCTCGACGAAGAAGGAAAAGTCACCAACGTCGCAGTGTTGGTGGGAGCCGGAGAACCTTTTGATTCCGACGCGATTCGGGTAGCAAAACGAGCTGTGTTTTATCCCGCAACCCGTGATGATGTGCCGATCGCCACAACTGTACCCTATAGTGTTGTGTACGAACCGCCCTGATATGCTTTAATCTTTGCCGTGTTATTTACGTGCGAAACGGCGCAAACTAAGTAAAATGAGCACGCTCGTGAGGCATACCGCCAAAACCACCTCCACCGTCAGAGGTTGTCGTGAAACAGCGCAGCCGCCAGGTTCGGACACGTCACCGGCCCCACCTCCCGGAGGAAGAACACCGCCCGAACACCCACACGTGGTGACGGCTTTAGGGCTTGGTACGCTACAGACAGCAAAATCGGCAAGATTGTTGTCGGTATCGGCGCCTTTGCAGCGGGTGAGGGATTTTTTCTGCCCAGGTTTTTTGGCGGGTTCACCTTCGGCAAACGGACACACCGGTAACGCATCTCCGTAAGTTACCGAATCAAGCAGCGTTTCTGTGCCGTCGTTGCTCACATAATAAAGCGCAACCGCATCGGGGCCGTCTTGCAAATCGGCGCCCGCATCCACAAGGTCCGCCGATTCCACGAGCGTGCCGCCCGGCGGGGCGATGAGAAAATATCCCGTATCGCCAATTGTCCCGGAAAGGCCAATGGTTTTGACCACATCACAACTTGTACCACCCTGCCCGCCATTGTAGTGGACGAGTTTTAGGCAGCGTAACGCCGTCTTGGGAGGCCCGTACAACTCAATAAATGCGTCTGCGGCGGTTGCCGTTTGGAATTCGTTGATCACCACGTTGGCTTCTTCCGGCCCACCACAAGCAGTTGGACACAGGTTTGCTGCCGCTGGAGTTGCATCGGTTATGGTGTAGTCCTTTGAATCGTTGCCGGATGAGCCGCACAAAGACACCGACTGGCCATCCGGTGGCACCAAAACCGCCTGTTTGGCTCCCATGGGTCCGGAGCAACCGGTAAGCGGTGCTTTCCAGACCAGACCAGCCACAAAAACCTCTCCGGCTGTTTCCGACAAAAACACAACTTCCACACCGTCCGGGCCTTTTTGTAGGTCCAGCCCATCAATAACGACTCGTCCGTCTCCATCCAACGCTTTGTCGGTCAGTTTTGTGTCTTGCTCGGCAAGGCATTGGTCCCCTTTGGTACCACCGTTGCGGGTTCGAATCAGATAACAGTCCAACATGAGTCCGGGTGGACCGGATAGTTCAACAAATTCTTCACCTTGTGCACCGACCCGCACTTCGGTGATCGTCAGATTTTCCGGAGTTCCTTCACACAGTTTCGGTACCAGACAGGTGTTTGCGGTACCTGGGGTCGGTGTGTTGCAGGTTTTCCAATCGACTCCGTTGTCGTTGGTATCGGTGTGGTCGGGTATCCGTGCCAGGCTTTCGCCTTTGGCGTGTCCGACCGCCGGTGTCAGGCCTTCTTTGACCGGAACATCACAACCATCCATGGCCCCCCCATAGGCGATGCTGTCGATCACTTCATCGGTGTTCTGTACGGCCAAATAGAGCCCGTCTGGACCGTCCTGAAGGTCCGCTTTGGTAGTGACAACATCAACCCCTGTGCCGTCGGTGGTTGCGAGCACAAAATAACCACTATCGCCAATGACGTGCTCGGCAGTGAATGTAAACACGGTGGCGACGGTGCAGGTCAGTCCATCACTTCCGCCGTTGGCGCTCATGAGTTTCAAACAAGATAAATCGGTGCCGGGAGCCCCCCAAAGCTCAATAAACGTGCCTTCTTTTGGGGTGTACACAATTTCATTCAGCAACACCCCCGAGTCGGCGGCGCATTGAGCCTGGCTCGGAGTTGTCCAACAAACCAACAACATCGGGGTCATGACGGCGGACCAAACAATTCCAAAACGAGCCATCAGAATTTTACCTCAAGGGAAGCGCGAAACAGGTGGATGGGGTCGGATTCAATAGGTTTTCCGTCGGCGTCATAACTGGGTCGACGCGGGGTGTCGTCGATGTAGTCGATATAATCATACCGTGCGCCGACCAAAAACATCTTGAATAGCCGCAATTGGGCCTGGCCGTAGATTTCCCAAATCGTATCCCCACGGAGATCGTCGGTCCAGTCGACGTCTTCGAGCCGAAATCGAGTCGACAACCGGAGCCCTTCGATGGGGCGAACGATCGCCTGAAACGAGAATACAAAACTTTTTTCAAACTGCGTCGTATACGCCGCAACGTCCTCGAACGACAGTCTGGTGTAAGCGGTCAGCGTGGTCAACGGAATCGCTGTTGCAGTGACCCGCGCTCCCCAATCGATCTTCATACCTTTTGCTTTGTCGTCGACGACCGCGCCCGCCAACGCATCTTCGCCACTTTCCACAAATCCGGAATCGGCATCGAATTCGGTGGACCTTTCTCCCCCGTATACCTGTTCTCTACCCGACACCGACAAGTCCCGGTCGGCAACGTTTACCCAGGTCGATGCCGACAGATCTGGTAACATATGGAACGTAAATCGGCCGGCTGCTTCCGTGGCAAACCGCTCTAAACTAAGTCGATACCAGGTGTCCATCATCAACTGAAAATCGAACCACTTCAGGGGCCGAGAGATGATTTTGATCCGACCTCCGGCCTCATCGCGAGCAATGTTGCCGAATCGTTCGTCCCGAGCGGCTTGGGCGCGGCTTTTGGGATTGTCAAAATCTTCGCCGTAATATCGAGCCCCAATTTCCAGATCGACTTTGTAAAACTCGATAATCGTTCGTAATATTGCCCCCCATTCACCATTGTCCAACACGGCAACTTCCGCAGAAAAGTCGGTTTTATCAATACCGATGGCCCCATCCACACCGACTGCATAAATCGAATCGCGTTGGGGAAATGCCGACGACGGCGCAAAAACCACTCGCTGATCGCCCACCACAAACGTGGGTTGCGACCAGTAGGCCGTTGCTCCCACGTGGTTTCTTTTGCCGGCAAACACCGAGATATTTCCACCGACAAGGGTCTCGCTATAAACTTTGGGGAAGGTTGCATAAGCATGGCAGCGCCCGTCAGACCAGCACCCGTCGTCTCCGGAGAGAGAATCAAGGGTCGTAAAATATACCTTGGTGCCTTTGAAAGGCTCCTCGGGGTCTTCGGCGTCGAAGATTTTCATGTCGTATTGATACAACGGATATTGCCAATAAGAACCGAATACGGTGACGTCGAGCCAGATATCATCAGACAGTTCAATGTGTTCCGCAGTGACGGCCCCCCCGAAGAGCCCTTTTCTTGGAGTCACTTTGCCGTTCTCGTAGTTAAGATAAAGAACATCGTCTTCGTACCAGCCATGGGGGTCAATCCGATCCGACCAGTCAAACGTCAGCCTTTCGCCGAATCCGATCATGTAACTACCGGCAATGACCCGGAGTTTGGTTTTTTCGGATAAATGAATACTGGTTGCAGCAAACAGTTTCGCCAAGGGATCGATTGTAAACGAGGGTTCGGCGCCGATAAAATAAGGAAGGTTGTCGGTATTGGCCGGCTCTGAAACATATCCCAAACGCCCCGGCTGATCGGCTAACGTCATCGCCCAGCCGACGTCGACCAGATCGAAGCCGGTCAGTTTGGTCTGGAAATAAGCCCCCGGATTGCGTCCGTCAAAAAAATTGTCAATAACTCCGGTTTTGACCTGTCCTTTCACCGGAAACTGAAATGGTTCAGGGATGATCACGACCACAAAGGGGCGGATTTGTCGCAGGATGTCGTGAGGCAGCTCGGGAATGGTTTTGAGGTCTTCGACACTGCGGAACCCCTTTTTTATTTCCCGCGCCGCCAAAATAACGTCGGCAAGTCCATACGTGACCGATGGAAGTTCGTACAAGTCTTCCCGGTCGGCGGTGTTGAGGTCCAGCGGATCGTCCAGAAGCGCCAAAAATCGGTCCCGCTGCTCTTCGTCGATGTCGCCATTGGCGAACAGGTCGTAAATATCCTGGTCGGTATCCACAAGAATGGGAACATTTACCGGTTCGGCCAGGCTCACCGACAACGTCATGCAGAAAACCGATATCGCAGTAAGATAAGAAATGGATCTCATTGCACCGCCGCTTCCCAGAGTCGCAGAAATTCCACACTGAATAAGGAAGCGATATCCGACGAGTAGATCACCTGCAGATTTTCATCGTTGTTGTAATTTGCGTTGTTTGTCCAATTAAACGACCCGTTTGCAACAACTTTGCCGTCTGCCACAAGAAATTTGTGGTGCATGGCCGCCGAGTTGCCGTCCGCACGCAGAAAAACGCCGCCTTTCTGAAGGATGTCGATCATGTCGTCTTTCACCTGGTCGGATTCGTACACGATCCAAACCTGAACACCACGATCAACAGCAGAAACCAACGCTTCTGCCACCTCCGTCAACGTGAGCGAATAAATGGCCCCCTCAATGGTGTTTGTTGCGCCGGCAATGACCGATACCAGCACCTCTCCGCAGGAACCGAGGTCGGTTTGACAAAAAAAAGTATCGGTTCTCGTTGTTGTTTCTTCGGTTTCACAACCGACAGACAACAAAGAACCGGCAATCCACAACATCGCCATCCGTGAACGCAAAGACGGGGAACAACACCGGAGGCGGCGTGTCGGGTCTGAGAAAATCGAGTAGATCACGGAATGAACGGCGCTCAATACCAGTTCGGACATTGATGTTGGAAGTCGATTTTCCGGCAATCCAGCCATGACAGCAACCAGTTCCATGCCTGACAAAGGAGGGGTTGAGAGGGTCACGACACCGTTGTTGACTTGGTATCGGCAAACGATACGGTTGCAACCGTTGTCCCCTACATTGGTACCATGATGTTGACTTGAATTCTAGCCGGAAAAAACCAAAAGATATCGATGGTATGGCCCAGGGCCGACCGATCATCCGTGTTTTTTATGTGTACACAAATCAGGGAGTTTGTGAAAAAATAGCTGAACAGACTTGGACGGATGCTTTTGTCCCCGCTGCTCCGAAAAAAACCTGCGCCATATTCCCGATATGACTCGGTTTTTTCCCGGGCATCGGGACCAAAATCCTCGCGTCCAAATCCGTCCCCATATTTTTTCACAAACTCAGGGAGTTTGTGAAAAAATAGCTGCGCGGCCTCTGGGCGGTGGCTTTGGGGCTGCTTGGCTCCGAAAAACCCTGCGCCATATTCCCGATATGACTCGGGTTTTTCAAAACCAATCCGCCGCCAAATCCACGCCCATAGTCCGCGCCCATATT
>JABWCM010000037.1 GCA_013360285.1 Myxococcales bacterium | reverse complement strand
TTGCGGAATATTCCCGATATTCCTCAGTCCGGTCCCGGCCAATTCAGCGCTAAATTAGCTCGACCAGAGTCACTCCCTTATTTCCGCTGACCCTCTAAGGGGGGTATCTTTGTGGTTTGTGCCCGAAAATTATTGTCGACCGCTATGACGTCGACCGATTTCTTCAAGTAATTTTTCTGCCCTGTCGATATTTGCCTGATTTTCTGGCCGAATTCGATAGTAGATTTCTTCTCTGCGCGTCTTTAGAACCGTTTTCCACAACGATGGTGGTGAAATGTTTCCAAATCCGGGTGGTTGAATGACAATGGCATCGATATTTGTGAAACGTGCGTAGGCACTGGACACAGCGTCATACGCGTCACTGCGAAAACGTTGTTCATAAACCAGCAAAAGTTCTTCGCCGACCGTTTGATCAAAATTGCCGCGACCGTCGGAAAGCACCCGAACTTGCGGATGAAGACGCCATAACAGATAACCTCCCCAATTTGGCAAACACCAGATATCGCCGGAAAATGCTGCAGTTTCAAGAAAATCGGCTGCGGTGGTCGGAAACCTGGGTTCATCTATGTCGTGATGCATGGTATCCAGGGTTGAGGCAAAACTACCGGCCATCGAGGTAAAATAACGTTGCCATGCAACTCCGGAAAGCACGAGTGTCCCAACCAATGCTGCAATCCGGACACTACGCGAAAGTGGGGGGTGGGTGATCACACGAACGACCACCGCAAAACTCAGTATAGACCACCAGGCAAACCGCGCAGAACTCATCGCAATCAAACTCGTCCCCAATGCAAAAAGCCATTCAGTGGGATGGGCCAACGAGACTACGCCCGCGACACCACGGCGCACGAGAAGAACAAGAGCCGTTACGGTGACCGACAAGAATGCACAATATGGGGCAATGCCGGTCAAGAGAAGACTGTACACAGTCTTTCCGCGGTCACTCAGTTCCAAAAATCGGTCGATGTACCCCCATGGAGACATCCACTCGTCAATAAGGGGTCGACTCGCCTCCAGCATCGTGATTGCCTGAACATTTCCGGTCACGAAGTGGGGCATGATCGCGGCAACGGCGGCAACCACAAACCAAAGCAAACACGTTTCTTTGATCCGAGGCGCCTCCCGGTTCGCACCTGGTTTGTTTCGGACCATGTATGAACCAATTTCCCCAATTGGGACGGCCAGCAGCGTAACCAGGAACATCAATGCACCGCCGGCATGCAAATTCGCCCACAACCCAACCAGGATTGCCACACGCGTTATCAAAGTACGGATGGGTTGGTTGTGACGCCGGGGCTGCAAGAAGAGCGGCAAAAAAATGGCCATGAACAAAAAATTGACGATATGGGGTCGAACCCGTATGCGGTCACTGTAAAGGACCACCAAAAGACTCATCAGAAACAACACCAGTTCGGTTGGGCCTATATAAGTTCGAAGTCGCCTAAAAAAGACAACAAATGCGGAAATCACGAGCAATGACGACACCAGGCGGATGAGCAACAGGCCACCGAGGTCGTCGAGGAAGTACACCACTACCTCGTAGAGCCACTGAAAGGTGTACCAAGGGCGGGTCGGGTCCGCTGCGGAAAAAACATCGGTGGTGGGCAACGCCGCATGCTCCCAGATCCACCGTCCGGCAACGATGTGCCAGAAGATGTCCACGTCCCAAATCGGTCGGAAAACGGCCACCCACAGAACCGGCACGCATAACAGTGCCGCGATCGTCAATGCCCGTTCTCGGTGTTGTCGTTCGTTACGGGGTGGTGGGGAGTGTGAGTTCATCGTGTGCTGTATTATACAAGCTCTTGTTTTTGCCTTGGATTCGATTCTGCAGCAATTCAACCGCTTCGGTCTGTAAATTCAACGGGTAACCCTGAACCAAATCTTGTACGTAGCGGTTGTGGGCGCGCAACACCATTTCCGCACAAAGATCGTCCCGAACACGCTCCGCAACGGTCGGATCCGATAAATCGCCGGTCGATTTTGACTTACGCTCGAGCAAATACAACAGATGAATCCCATATTCGGTTCTGACAGGCGGCAGAACATCCCGTGTTTGTGCCTGTTGTACCGCTTTGACTATCGCCGGGTCCATCACAACCCAATTCCCCTGTTGGGAATAGTGTGGTTGGTCAAAGTCGTATGCGAATCGATACGCCGTTATCTTAATTGGTTCCGATTGACCTGACGGGGGCTTCACGGAAGCCTCAAACGATGCCCTGTCGCGCGTTTGCAATTTTGCTCTCACAAATGCCCTCTCCATCGTGGGTAAAGCCTCAGCGAAACACGTTTCCGTGTTTGGGTCGCCAACACAGGGCGCCTTATCTTTGGGACAGCAGATGTATTGCGCGTCGACAACATGAAAAATATCGGGATGTTGGTACCGCCTCCTCCGGCTTTCCAGGTGTCTAACCAACTCCAGTTGCTCAATGTTGCGACAGGTGGAGTCGGGATGAAAAGCCAACGTCAGAAACCGTTCAACGTAATCAACCCAGCTTTCGTTCGGGTTTTCGTTGATGCTGCGCGATTTTGCTTCACTGTAGGCCAGCTTATACCCAAGAGTTTTTCGAATCAGCTCCGATGGTTCTTCCACGCCGGGATTTCGCTCCCAGACGTCCAAAACATCTTGTAACGTGATTGTAATACCAAGGGATTCGGCAATGACTATCCGTTCCGGGTCCGTCTCGGTGACGGACGATTCGCGTATCGGTTCGGCGTGATCCGCGGGGGATTGGGTGGAAACGGAGACGTCCGCTATCGAATGTTGTTTTTCACCGCATCGACAACCGGCTTGGAAAAAAGGCACCATCGCCGCCGATACCAACACTAAAATGAGTTGAAGTGGACCCAAAATGAGCACACAAATCCGCTTCCGGACCGCTTTTATGGACCGTTCCAACCACTCAACAGCATCATCAACGCCTTTTGAGTGTGAAGTCGATTTTCAGCCTGCTGGAAAATGATGGACCTCGGCCCGTCGCACACCGATTCGCTGACTTCTTCGCCACGATGTGCCGGAAGACAATGCATAAACACGGCGTTTTCATTTGCATTGGCGAACAACGCGTCATCGACGGTGTATCCTGCAAACGCTTTTTCACGAATTTTTTGTTCTTGTTCTTGACCCATTGATGCCCAAACGTCGGTATAAATCACATCCGCACCTTTCGTTGCATCATGCGGATCGTGGGTGACCGTGACCAATTTCGGATCAACGGCTTGGGCTGCTTTTACGATTTCTACGTCGGGCCAATAACCTTCGGGGGAAACAATAGCAACATGAACGCCGAGCTTTACACCACAAAGCAGCAATGAATGGGCCATGTTGTTGCCGTCGCCCACATACACGAGTTTTTTGCCACGTAAGTCTTCTCCGAATACCTCTTGCATCGTGAAGTAATCGGTCAAGGCCTGGCACGGGTGGAACCGGTCACTCAGCCCGTTGATGACCGGTACCGACGACCATTTGGCTAAGTTATCGATATCCTCCTGACCGTATACTCGCGCCATAATGATATCTACGTACCGCGACAACACTCTGGCGGTATCGGCAATGGTCTCGCCTCTACCCAATTGGATGTCGGTTCCACTCAGAAACAGTGCGTGCCCTCCCAGTTGAAACATTCCAACTTCAAAAGAAACGCGAGTACGTGTGGATTTCTTTTGAAAGATCATCGCCAAAGTTTTGCCCAACAGAGCAGTTCGAAAGTCGTCGGGCCGTGTTTTGACTCGTGTTGTTAGTGCCAAAACTTCCTGGATATCCCCGGTAGACCAATCCATGAGTGATACAAGATGTTTTTGTTGCATAGCTAAATTAACTCACATGCTGGATAAATAAGCGGCGAAGTCAGTTCGAATAAGAAGTTAGACAGTAGATGAGTGGGTTATTCCCTAAAAATTCTCGTGCCGCCGCGGTCCAACAGCGCGTCCTGTAACCTAGCGGCCGAAGTAACAATACATTCATTACCGCCTTGTTCGAGAAATCGAATGGCGGCTTCGACTTTGGGCCCCATGCTCCCGGGAGGAAATTGACCGTCGTCGTGGTGTTTGCGGATTTCCTCCAGAGAGACTCGTTCCAGAATCCGCTGGGTAGGTTTGTTGAAATCCACAGCAATATGATCCACTCCCGTCAGAAGAACAAAAATATCGGCGGCCAACCGCGTGGCCAGAAGACATGATGTTCGATCTTTGTCGATTACCGCTTCAATTCCATGATATTTGCCATCTGAGTCCCGGCGGACGGGTATCCCACCTCCGCCTCCGGCAATCACGATATGGCCTGCCTCTGTCAACGCCAAGATCGATTCCCAGCCCAAAATGTCCAGCGGTTTGGGCGACGGAACAACCTTCCGATACCCACGCCCAGAGTCCTCCACCATGGTCCACTGCTCATGGTCCATCAACTCCTGCGCTCGTTCGGCGGAAAAAAACGGCCCCACCGGTTTGGTGGGACGAAGAAATGCCGGATCGTCGGGAGCCACCGTTACCCGGGTCAGCAAGGTCGCAACATGGCAATCGATTTGGTGTTTCAAAAGCAGGTTCGTCAACGCCATTTCCAGCAAAAAGCCCATCGAGCCCTGGGTATTTGCAACACAAACATCAAGCGGCATAACCGGAAGTCGTGCAGCGGCGGCGTCTTGGCGAATGAGTTCGTTTCCGACCTGGGGACCGTTTCCGTGGACTATCACGAGATCGATGCCCTGTTGGACAAAACCCAATACGGGTTCCATCGCCAACTCGGCGTTTCGAATCTGTTCGTGGATTTGGCCGCTTTCCGAAGGCGGCATCAGGGCGTTCCCGCCAAAGCCGATAACGGCCAGACGACGTTTTCTAGTGTGATGGGTTTTTGTCACCGTGTGGTTCTCCAAAGAGGTTTTGAACAATTAAACAAGGTTATCAATAAGTTATCAGGTTGGCTGTAAACGATCTGTCGGCTGTCTCAGAGGGTTTATCGACTGGATTGTGGGGCTTCTCCTTCGGATTTCGCTGGGCCAATATCACGCAGATAACGCAGGTACGCTAAAACATAACCGACGTCGGAGTCACTCAAATCGTCTTCGAACGACGGCATTTCGTTGTATTCACCAAACATATCCGGCGCACCCGGCTGATTCAACAACCGTTTGATCCACCGATCACTCCCAAATCCCCCAAGGGCCGGGCCATCGACGGCTTCTCTTGTTAACGAGTGGCATGTCGAGCAATCGCCCGCGGCAAATAACTCTCGCCCTTTTGCGACCAGAGCGGCATCCACCGGCGGAACGGGAGGAATACCCGATTCGGCAACAAGCATCTCCGTCAACGCCAAAAGGTCGGCTTCCGGCAACTCTGCGAACGACGGCATGGTTCCTTCTGCTTTCAAGCCACCAAAATGCCTGGCTGAATCGGGATCTCGCAAAAACGACAAAAACCACTCCCGCGACAAAAATCCACTTAAATCCGGTCCCCCTTTTTCTTCCGGAGTGGATATACCATTAACCGCGTGGCAGCCAAAACACCCTCGATCATCCATGAGCTGATGCCCGCGCATTAAGATAATATTGCCGAGATCGTCCACACCACCGTGGTCGGCGTAATTCAGCGCGAGTTTTGCCGATTGGTTTTGTGCCGCGATATGTTTTTGAAAATCCTCGGAGTTTGCATCGGATTGAAGCGCAATGGCTGTCAGAACGCCGGCGCCTCCAATCATAGCGACGAAAGGAATCACTACCGGAAGCCTTGCCCGCAGTGATCGTTCCTTCGCACGATCAAGAAAAGGTAACAAAAACAGAAAGAGTGCGCCCAATGTCGGAATCACGATGGTGCCGATCAACGCCATCGGCCCTTCGAAGTATTTCAGCAATTGAAATAAGAACAGGAAGTACCATTCGGGGCGCGCTTCATAATTCGACGTAGGATCCGCGGGTTGATCAAGCGGTGCTCCAACGAAGATGGCCAGTGCCAGCAACGTTCCCAAGATCGCCAGAGCCAACACCGTGTCCTTAAATACCTGCGCCGGCCAGAACCGATCCACACGTGCGCGCGCTGTTTCTGACATTCCAGGAGGAGTCGTGATACCGTGGCGGCGGAACAGGTAGATATGACCAACCGTGACCAAAACCAGCAGTGCCGGCAGCACAAAGACGTGGAGCGCGTAAAACCGGGTCAGTGTTAAGTTACCGTACTCGGTGCCGCCCTGCATAAATCGTTGTACATATTCCCCCAAAACCGGTGCGGATCCCATGATTTTGGTCGCCACCTGAGTCGCCCAATATCCCTTTTGATCCCATGGCAGCAAGTAGCCGGTAAGTGAGAATCCGAGCACCAAAAATAACAGAACAACTCCAAAAATCCAATTCAGTTCGCGGGGTTTTCGATATGCTCCGAATACAAATACCTGCACCATGTGAATGACGGCCAAAACGACCATTGCACTGGAACCAAAATGATGTAACCCCCGAACAAGATAGCCCCAAGTGACTTGGGTCTGTAAGTACCAGACACTCGCCCACGCATCGGTGGCCGAAGGGCTGAAGTACATTGCCATCGTGATTCCGGTTATCGCCTGAAGTAGGAACGTAAACGCCAACCCACTTCCAAATACGTAAGCCCACTTTGCTCCGCCCGGTATCGGTTCCAACAAAGCTTCGTCGCGCAGCCGGCGCCATCCGGTTCTTTCGTCAAGCCAGTCCCCGATTTTTCTTGAGCTATTCATCGTGACACCCTGCGTTCGTTCAGAAGTTTATCCAACAACTTTTTTGTCCTCAATACCGGTTACAAATCGTTGGTATCGAACCAGCAGGTTGCCATTTTCGATTTTCCATTCCAGCTCATCGAGTCCCCGGGGAGCCGGATTTTGTTTTCCGGATGTTTCAGTTCGTCGACCGGTTTGGTCAAACTCGCTTCCATGACAAGGGCAGTGAAACGTTGTCCGAGATGCCTCCCAGTTGACGGCGCATCCGAGGTGTGGACAAACGGTCGAAAACACCTGAAAGGAGTCGTTGGTGCCGCGTACGACCCAGATCGCTCCAAGGTTCTTCCGGCGGATGGTTTGCCACGCATCCCGCGAGTCGCCTACCACGGTAAATTTCGTCGGTTTGTTCTCATCAAACTTCGTAAGCGGGCCGACCACAGAATATTCAGCCGACTGTTCTCCGGTTTTTCCCCACAACGGAAAGGCGATGGTTCCAAGTACCGGAGCGGAAAGCAGCGCACCAATGGCGACATTTGTGCCAACCGTAAGCGCTTTTAGCGCGCTTCGGCGCGATAAATCTCCATCTTCCGGAGTTTTTTGCGACTTTTCTTCATGCGGAAAGCGCGACATGGTGTCATTCTCCTTCGTACTGTTGTTCCGGGGTGACGATCCCATAGTGGGCTATTTGGACGAAACACCGGCTTATTTTTCGGCCACAACGTACTTCGTACAAAACTTGTCCTGTTTGTACCAGATCGCCGTAACATGAAGCGAATACATTAGTATTGAAATTATTGCAGCACAGGGAATCCAAGTTTCCCGGCCCAAATTTGTTGCTGCCGGCGTTGATTTCGATGCCCAGCGAAACAGCGGTTGTTCCGAATTCGTGAGAGACGGCTTGTTTTGCACATTTTGTTCCACGTATACTTTGGCCTCGAATGGACGATATCGGGAAGCTTCTATGGCAAACAGTCCATGTCGTGGTTTTTCATGTGAAGAAGGGACATTGAGAGACGAGTGGGAGATGGGCCCCTGTAGACACTTGTAGGGTTCGTAACCAAGGAGTATCGCGAGATGATAACGAGGAACAGCGGTGGGATCGTTTACGTAGCCACGTGCGCACTGTTGTGTACATGGCTGGCGTGTGATTCCGGCGGCGGTGATGACAATACGGGCCAGGCCGGCAACGACGCCGGGGTTGAAACAGACTTGGCTGCAGAAAACGATAGCGCAGCACAGGATCCGACCGATTTGGCAAACGTCGAGCAAGATGGTGCAAACGTCGGGACTGAACCCGATGTTGTGAGCGAGCCTGACGTGGGACCGGAAAAGCCATTGGTCGTAAACGGTGTGCCGGCGCCGGGGTCAGTATGCCCGATTCCGGAACCATGGGGTTATGCCGTTGGTGACACCGTAAAAAATATGGCGTTTAAGGACTGCGCGGGCAACCCGGTCACAATACACGACGTCATGTGTGGTTCTTCCGTGGGGTGGGTGTATTTCACCTACGGATGGTGACCATACTGTGCAGACCTCGTGAAAGGTCTATCGTCGATCGTTTCCAACTATTACCCATTTGGCGCGCGGTTTATGATTGTTCTGCTGGAAGATGACAAGGGAAATCCAGCACTTGGAAGTTACTGCAACGCCTACGCGGCAAAATACAAGTTGCCTCTGGACAAAATTGTTGTTGCGATCGATCCGGCTAAGAAGTCGCTCATCTATTACGAAACCAACGTTGTGTCTTTGTCCGTTTTTACAAACCGCTTCAGCGAAATCACCAACAAAGCCGAAACCAATAACGCGGATGCGTTGGTGTGGTCTCTTGATTTTGAATTGAAAAAAATGTGCACCGACCTTGGCTTGGATCCAAGTGAGTGCATCCCTCCCAAAGAGTAGCTCGCCGGAGTAGCCCCTCGTTTTCGTCCCAATGCCTCAACCAAAACGGCTACCGGAGCCCTCCGGTAGAGGTTTCTTCCAACCAAAACGGCTACCGGAGCCCTCCGGTAGGGGTTTCTTCCAACCAAAACGGCTACCGGAGCCCTCCGGTAGGGGTTTTTTCCAACCAAAACGGCTACCGGAGCCCTCCGGTAGGGGTTTTTTCCAACCAAAACGGCTACCGGAGCCCTCCGGTGGGGGTTTTTTCGAGTAAGACCTTGTCAGTGGTTGTGTGGTTTAGATCCGTGATAAGACCAGGTCATTTTCGGCCCGAATCACCCGTGAACTACTCTACATGCAGCGAAAACCCATGTTCTTTTAGTACACTCGCTTCTCGCTCCAGATCGACTTTGGTAAGAGGGTGGTTCGTAAGCCATTGCTTCGGACAGGACAAATGTAAGTCGTTGCCGAATACTGTCAGCGTCCAGGGGACAACGGGCGCCGACTGTCGAGATCGATTGAGTAATACCGCGAGCCGAAACACGAGGCATTTCCGGAGCACACTTTCCATTCTGCTTGGAGGTACTTCCTGCATCCAGGCAGAAGTGGGTTTACGCCGGTGTCCACCAATGATCGCGGCCAATATTCCTTGGTCTCTTTTTGAGAATCCCGGCATGTCGGAATTGGCTATCAAGTACGCACCGTGTTTGTGGTAACCGGAATAGGACAACGCCAATCCTGTCTCGTGAAGACGCGCTGCCCAAGTCAAGAACTGTCGGTGTTCGTTTCCATCGAGGTTCCAAGACGAACCCATCTGGTTCAGAAACGTAAGTGCGGTTCGCTCCACTCTCGCCGCCTGTTCCATGTCGACGCGATAACGTTCCGCCATTCGCTGTGTGGTTCGGTCCCGAATGTCTTCGTGGTGCATGCGGCCCACCAAATCCTGTAGTACGCCCTCACGCAACGCTCCCGGAGACACGGTCATGTGATCGATTCCAAAGCTCTCAAAGATTGCAATCAGGATCGCCAAGCCGCCTGGAAGCACGGATGCGCGTTCAGGTTTGAGACCGGATATGGACAACCTCTTTATACTTCCCTGAGAAATGACTATTTTTCGCAGCTTTTTGAGTCCATCAATTGTAATTCCATGATCGGAAAGCCCGTTTTCGCGTAGAATGTCGTCACATGCCAGAATTGTACCCGAACCGCCCATACACGAGTCCCAGCCACGGTTTCGGTACCACGCCTCTATTGATTGAAGCTCCAGCGCAGCAGCAATCTCGGCTTGTTTGAAGCCGGTTTTGGTGATGTTCCCATCACCGAAAAAACGTTGTGTGTACACAACACAACCCATTTGCAGGCTGTCGACGCGTATCGGTTCGGCGAATTCCCCCAAGATGCATTCGGTACTCCCTCCGCCAATATCAATGACGAGCCTCTTAAATGAGTCGTCCGCGACTGCAGTTGCCACACCCAAATAAATCAGTCGGGCTTCTTCCGCACCACTGATCACGTCGATGGAGTGTCCAAGAGCCGCCTCTGCCGCGTCTAGGAAGTTTCGGGCGTTTTTGGCTCGCCTCAGTGTATGAGTCGCGACGGCCCGAACGCTTTCTGGAGGCATGGTTTTGGTTTTTTGGCCAAACCTTTCCAGGCATTCGATTCCTCGTTGGATGGACTCCGAACTCAGGGTGTCGTTGCCGTCCAAACCCGCGGCGAGTTGCACACGTTCTCGTATGCGGTCGATGATGCGAACATCGCGATCATAAACGGTAGCTTCGATCATGTGAAAGCTATTGGACCCTAAATCGACGGTTACGATATTGCTTGGAACGGAATCATGCGCCACGATGCGGTCTCCAATAGTTTGCTCAGCCGACCGGGTGAGCGTCCCGTCGGTTGAGTTTGAGTTCGAATTTGCAGATAAAACACTATGGCCACTTACGCAATCGGTGACATACAAGGCTGCTTCATCACGTTCCGTAGTTTACTTGATCGCCTGAAGTTCCAAGCGGGTTCAGATCGGCTGATTTTGTTGGGTGATGTTGTAAATCGTGGTCCACGGTCGTTGGAGACGATTCGTTACATCTACTTACACAAACATTCGATCAACATGGTGTTGGGAAATCATGACACACATTTTATCGCGCGGAGTTATGGTTCGGTTCCACCGGGGAGAAACGATACGTTGGGAGAATTGTTGGCGGATCCCGACTGTAAACGATTCGCCGATTGGTTAAGAGAACAACCATTGATGCTGGAGGAACATGGTTTCGTGTTTGTACACGCCGGGTTATATCCATCGTGGACCTTGGAGATGGCGACTGCATTGGCCAGAGAGGGCGAAAGTTTGTTGACGTCAACGAATGGTCCCGACATTTTGCGCCAAACCCGAGGTCAACCGTTGTCGTGGAGTGACGAACAGAGCGAATCTCGGCGCGTTCAGGGAATATTTTATGGATTTACTCGCCTGCGAACGCTCTTTGTCGACGGAACTCCTTGTACTACCTATTCAGGTCCCTTAGATCGGCGCCCCGCGGGCACTTTTCCCTGGTATGATCATCCGCAGAGCGTCCGACATGGCAAAACAATTCTATTTGGCCATTGGGCTGCGTTGGGGCTGCTGCAAACCGAACACGCTATATGCCTCGATACCGGCTGTGTTTGGAGGGGCAAACTAACCGCCATTCGACTGGAAGACCATGAACTATTTCAACAAGATTATATAGACGGATAACGGTAGGAACCCCAATCGTTTGGCAGGCCAACCGTGAATTTTGTGGACGTTTGATAACGATACCTACACCCATTGGTGCCCGACCGCACCTTGGATTTCCGGGTCCGCAACCGTGTGGAACGTTTTTGAATTATTCCAATTTCCGGACTGGCCTCGCGAACGTTTGTTCGAACTTCCAGGGCATTGTAGCGGCGGCGTGCTGAGGGACTGGGATGGCCCCCTCAGGGACCGATTTGGGACTGTTGGCGTCGAAAAGGTGCGTGCTAAATTAGCACTAGATGGCTTATTGTTACCCGACTCGTTTGGGTCCGGTCAATGGTACCCCGTGTGGATGCAAATCGTTTTGACCCAAACCATTCGGAAAGTCTTTTTTGAATGCGATACCCCTGGTTTTTGCGAAATGCTGATCCACGCAGGACGAACGTCCGCCAGTCCATGGATGACCACGATGCTGAGATTTGTTGGCCCGGCAGCGGTTCTAAGACGCGCCGATCTCCTTCATCCCCATTTCTATGATGTCGGCGCCATCTCTTCCGTGGTCACAGGGCGGGCTGCTGAGTTGATGTGCAAAGATGCCGTTTTGTTCGAAAACCCCACCTGGCGGGCGTTGCAGCTTGCGGGCCAGCAAGGATTGATTGAACTCACCGGATCCAAGTTGGTTTCCGCGGTTGGGATGGATGCGGGCGCAGGTGCATTCCGAATGAAAGTATCGTGGACATGACTCTGAGAGTTTGTGAAAAAATAGCTGAACGAACTTGGACGGATGCTTTTGGCCCCACTGCCCCGAAAAAAACCTGCGCCATATTCCCGATATGACTCGGTTTTTTTCTGTGCATCGGGACCAAAATCCGCGCCTCCAAGTCCGTCCCCATATATTTTCACAAACTCTCAGGACTTTTCCGGCCGATCCGGCGAAAATCCGGGTTCGCCAAAATCGGCCTTTCTGCCGGGGGCGCGCGGTTTGGACCTTGGACTGTTAGTAATGTCGCTCCAGAACGTACCACCCGAAGGCCCGTAACATGAGTTTGGGTAGGGAGTCTTCTACAAGTGGGTTGAGTTGTTGCCACGCCAGCTCTACGTAATCACCGGCTTCTTTCATGCAATGCTCCAGCGCACCACATGCTTCGATTTTTTCGATAGCGGCCTCGATCACTTGTTGGTCGCGTGATTTTTCTTGAACAATCGACCAGAGCCACTTCCGGTCGGTGCCGTTCATGCGGGAAAACGCCTTGGCGACCGGCAACGTTACTTTGCCGTGGCGAAGGTCCTCCCCACGATCTTTCAGGTTTTTTTTGAAACCGCGGAGATTGAGCACATCGTCGACAATTTGAAATGCGAGGCCCAGTGCTTCAAAAAAACGGCCTATTCCTTCTATTTGAAGTTCAGTGCCGTGCCCGGCTACGGCGCCCATACGTGACAGCGCGCCCGCGGGTGCTGCGGTTTTTAACCGATGAATGGCGATGATTCGTTTTTCCAACTCGCTGCCGTCACCGGTTTCGACCGCATGAGGCACTGCATCCGCTACTCCGTCGATGTCGAGCGCCTGGCCCGCGTGCCCCGCTCTTAGGGCTTCAAAATAAATGTGGTAGAGCCTTAACTTATCGGCGTCGGATACGTCGGAGGATCGGAGCAGATTCTGACCCATGAAGTAACAAGCCGTTCCCGCATTGATGGCCAGCGGTTCCCCATAGACGAGGTGTGTGGTTGGGCCGCCGCGCCGGATCTCCGATTTATCCTGTACATCGTCGACGATGAGTGAGCCCACGTGCATCAGTTCCGGCATCGCCAACCAGTGTACATAACGTCGGGAATCGCCGCCGACGACGTCGCAGCACGCCAACGCTGCGTAGGACCGCCAGGATTTTCCGCCGCGATCGGTAATTTCTCGAACCGGCTTAGCCAGCGTACGGACAAGTTGCGCAATATCGACGCCGTCCAGGTAATATTCTCTTCCTTTGCCTGCGACAAGATCCCGTACTTCTTCAAAAGTTGGGTCAAACGGCAACAACCGTCGCACCGATGCCCGGACTTCTTCGCCAACCGCTCCAAAAAAATCATCCAAGGAATTCACCGACACATGACCGCTGCGCTCTACATAACCTCGACCGGTCACTGGTGCGCCCATGTAACTGCCGTTGACATCTACAGAGCCTTCCCAGAACGCGGGCGGAGAAATGACGGTGATGAACTCCTGGTCGTCCAAACGTCCGGTCAATTCCAAGTCGATTTGTGCTTCGTCGCATCGTAATCGCCAGCCGGTTGGATAATCGTTAAAAGTACGCGTGCTTCGCCAAATCCGCGTTGGACTGAACTCAAGATGGTCATACCGAATTGGTTCCCCATCGGGTTTCACAACCAAAAGTCGCTGGTCCGTCGTGTGCCCGGTTGCGACGTCAAACAGGGTATAAGCGCTGATGTCCGTTCCGTCCGCCAATTGAACCGCGACCCAATTCCACGATACTTTGTCCGTGTCTTGGGTTTCTTCTTGGTTGTCTGTGTCCCGATATCCTCCAAACTCATGGTCGTACCAGCCCACACCAAGGGATACGTTTCGTGCAAGGCCGTCCAAAATCACGGTTCCCGTTACTTCACAGCGGGATATCGAATAATAAAACATCTCGGACCCATCGGGTCCCGCCACCACACCGTCTGCCCCATGTCGAATAGGTGCTTTCTGCGGTTTGAAAATCAAATCACAGCCCACTTTGTGGTGGTCCTGAAACATCTTTAAGTGATAGGTATTGTCGTCTAACTTCTTGAAGCACAACCCGTCATAGTCCAACTCCAGTTTGCGGGTTGCTTCAAATGGTTCCCGGTTGAACATGCGGTCCGGATAAGGCACTTTGTCCTGCAGCAATACTTCGCGCATTGCCCGTATGAGCCGATCATCCCGTTTTCCTTCGCTGCGTTTCAGTTTTTTTAGTCCAATCTCCGGCGCACTGCGATCCACTACGGTTTCTG
Organism: Myxococcales bacterium; assembly: GCA_013360285.1. Lineage (GTDB taxonomy): Bacteria > Myxococcota_A > UBA9042 > JABWCM01 > JABWCM01 > JABWCM01. The sequence continues at coordinate 17,008 of JABWCM010000037.1, read as the reverse complement.
CAAGATAACGTCCGCGTGCGGCGTCGGTGACCCCCCACGTAACCGACCGCGCATACAAGGGCTGTTTGGTATTTTCGTCTCTCCCACGAATGATGCGGAAAAAGGACGCAAACAACGACAACTCAATTCCATCTTCGGTATAAATGTGGGTGTTGACGTACCACCACTCCAAAGAGGACGACGCGTGGGGCAGGTCGTGAATGTCCAGATTGACGGGACCGGTGGCTGGCCAGTCGAAGGGGCGTTTCTGCATAGGACTCCTTGGAACTGCTTTTCGAGGGTGTTTGGGTAAAAAATTACGTTACGCGAGCCACTGTCCTACTCCGTCGGTCCTGCCTCGGTTGGCCCATCCTCGACGTGCCCTTTGGCACGCCTCCGGTGGGCCTCGGTCGTCAAGACCGACTCGTTACGGCCATTGTCTCGCTCGCCGTTATTTTTTTCCCAAACACCCTCTTAGAGTCGGGACGGATGCGTCAAGGATATTCGGGGTTGTTGTAAGCCTAATCGAAGTACAAAAATACGATTTGTGCCACCATGGCCGGTTTGGGGTTTCCTTCTACCTCAACGGTACATTGCAACTGACATTGAACGCCTTTCGGCATGTCGGCAACATCCTCGAGGTTGACTCTAAGCCTCACCCGCGCCCCAGACGGCACCGGCTGGGTAAATCTTAGCTTATTTAAGCCGTAATTGACCGCCATGCTGACACCACGGATGGCGACGATCTGCTCCAACAGATGCGGGATCAGCGACAAAGTAAGATAACCGTGCGCGATCGTGGTACCAAATGGTGATTCTTTGGCGGCACGTTCAGGATTGATGTGAATCCATTGGTGATCCAAAGTGGCGTCGGCAAATGCTGTGATCTGCTGTTGGCTAATGGTCATCCAGTCGGAAACACCCAATTCTTGTCCAGCGAGGGTTCGAAGTTCCGCGGTTCCTTGCACAATTTTAGCGGCCATTGTTTTTCTCTCTTCCCATTTTTTCCAAAACACCCTCTTCGTTGCGACGTATAGCGGCGTATCAGAAAGGAGATGCTGATTTGTGTTTGTGATTGGGGGTTCCAATCATGGTTCGGACGGCTTCGTCCAGAGTTGTCGAATACTGGTCGTAGTCGGCTGCAGAAAACGTAACCATTCTGATTTCATCGAATGCATCCGGAAATTCCATGGTATTTCTCAGGATTGTATTGATGGCGACGAATGAGGCTCTATCGATCGGAAACCGATACGCCCCGGTGCTAATCGACGGAAACGCGACGGTTCGTAATCCTTCAGCCCGTGCGACGGCAAGACTGTTGGTATAACATCGCTCAAGTAGCGTGTGTTCGCCGGCTGTACCGCCTCGCCAGATTGGCCCTACCGTGTGGATGACCCGTTTCGCGTTTAACTTACCAGCGCACGTGGAAACGGCTTGACCGGTTTTAGCCTCTCCCTGTTGACTCACCACCTTTTTGCAGTCTTCAAGGATCTCGGGTCCACCGACACGATGGATTGCACCGTCGACCCCTCCGCCGCCCATCAACGAACTTTGGGCGGCGTTGACAATAGCGTCGGCCGTTTGTTGAGTGATGTCCCCTTGAATAATAACGATTGTTGTTTTGCCGATCCGGCGTTCCATATTTACCTCCGCAAACTGAATACCACATTCGCGGTGGTAGTTTCCACGTTCGATTCGACCTGTGAAAGAGGAAATTCGAAGTGTGGGAACCCAGCGGCTTAACTTAGTTAGATTGGGCGCTTGGGTTGAAGATACCCCGTGACGATCGGCCCCACCCATTCGACACCAATCGTCAGTGCCAGAAACGCCATCGTCGACAGTACCTGAGATGCTCCGACCGGCAGGTTGTAAAGAAATGCGGCCACGTACCCACAAAATCCAGATGCTCCGCCGATGACCGACGCCAGCAGCATCGCCCGGCGAATATTGCTCGCGGTCCGTAGCGCCGCCACAGCCGGCATGACTGAGAACGCAAACACGGGCAATGCTCCGAGAATACGCGTGGTTATGCTGATGGATAACGCCAGTGTCAACAACAGCGCCAATTGGATGAATTTCACCGGCAAACCGCGCACCCGGGCATCTGTCGCGTCAAAAGACGTTTGCGAAAAGCCACGAAGAAAGATGAGATGAATCAAAAAAACCAAACTTCCGGTGAACACCAATGCCGTGAGGTCTTTTTCCAATACGACCACGGCGCTGCCAAACAGCAATGACTCCACGTCGTGAATTTCCTCAACAATCCGGGTCCCGAGTGCCAACGTACCTGCGGCACCGACCAGAAAGAGGGCTCCAAGCAGTGCGTCTCGTCGATTTCCAATTGGGGTCGGGTCGAACATGGGTATCAGGGCTGCTGCCACGGTGGACAGGAGCGCGCCGGCTGTTGGAGTGATCACATTGGCAAGATAAGGGGCTTTTGTGCGTAGATAAAACGCGATGACGACGCCGAGGCCGGCACACTGGGACAACGCGGCTGTCAGAAACACCATGCGGCGCAGCACGATGTAAACACCCAAAAATCCCAGAACGGCGCCGGCAACGGTTCCTGCCAACGTAGGTACACGAAACAGTTCCCAGGCATCAAAAAACTGACTCAGTGTCGGTGACTCAGGCATGGTTGTTTATGCCCCCGGTTTCATCAGAGTGGGTATCGTCATTTTCCTCCTGTCCTGGGCAGGGATCAAACACCCCGTAGTGTCCGACAAAGGACGCGTTACGGGCAACGTGCTCGGATGCGCCGGCGACCACCACCTGATGGTCGCCGTCAACCAACAGAAAATGTGTGGCTTTTTGCGCAACGGCATGCAGATGATGCACAACAACCATCATCGCCAATTGCCGGTGGCAACATAGGTTGTGCAACAACTCAAAAGCGGAACGTTCAGAACGGATGTCCAACGCACTGGTCGGTTCGTCTAAGATCAACAACGATGGGTTGGAGATGATCGCGCGAGCCAACATGGCTCGTTGCCGTTGACCTTCGCTGAGTTGGCGTAAGGGTTTGTATTTTTCGGGTTCGAGGTCCACCTCGCGCAGGGTTTGCAGCAATGTGTCCCGGTGTTTCAGGCGTAGGAGCGGATTCAGAAAACTCCAACTCCGGTCTAACCCGTCGGCGACATAATCGATGACCCGCATCGGGAAACTGAAGTCGATGTGGCTGCGTTGTGGCACGAAAGAAACAGGAACGGTTTGAGGTATAAAGACTGTTCCGGAAACAGGCGACAGCAGCCCCAGCGCCGTTTTTAACAACGTTGATTTACCGCTGCCGTTTGGTCCCAAGACCACCCAGAGTTCGCCTGGATGGATAGTCAACGAAACCGGCGGCAATAACGCTCGTCCTCCGTAGCCCACACGAAGCTGATCCAGTTTGAGGACAGGTTGCCGTTGCGGGTTGGGGGCGGAGAGGGGTCCCTTCTGCTCCAACGACTTAGTTAGATTCGTTGCCATCATCCAACTCGATTACGATTTTCACGTCCGCGGTATCCGAAGGACCAAACGATAGTGTGTAAGGGCCCACGGAAACAGGAAATGAAATCAATTTTGGGATGTCAGCACATGTAGATGCCATAGCGTCCGGCATGGCAACTACCGTACTGCCGTCCGGTGCCGTCAACGTAACATCTATTGTTTTCGATGTAGCGAGTCTGAGGTCACCGGTACCCGGAGATGCGTACCGTACAGAACCCGACCACGTCCCACTTTCGTCTGCTACGAGTGTCACGTCGAATCGGGTATGGGGGGTCGACACATCCGGCAAATTTGTTGTTTCTGCGGACGCAAATACCGCGATGGATGGCCCTTCTGCCATATGTTCGCACAGTTCTGCGGCAATATTCTCCGAATCGTTGTGGGCGTGAGACGTGCTGTCGTCCTGTTCGCAAGAAATCGTCGTCAAAAAAAGTACGGTCAGGCAAATCGATTTCATATCCATAGGTAGTTGGCTCATATCTGTGCCCTCCTGGAACACTAATTAATCAATAGTCGCCACTAAATTAGTCTGTTCTGCAAATTTTTCTCGGATGTTTGTTCGAATCTGTTCTATTTCTATTTCACTAAGTGAAAAAACCGAGTTCTGGTTTTCGTCGGTCAAAATCGAAAATCGACCCCAATCCACAGAATCAAACAACCCGGCCCCCAAGTTCATCGTTATCTTTGCGGTGCGATCGACAGGGTGTCCTTTTCCAAACCACACACCGGCTAACGTCGAGACCGCCGGAACCAAACCAATGTTGACAGAAATAGCCACCCCATCGTGTGGAAGCCGACTTTGACCGGTTCCGTCAAATACGCGACCACTCAAGGCCAATACGCTTGTATTGACAGTGATTTTTGTCATTTTTCCGCGGGGAGTGTCGCATGGTGATCCGCAGTGTGGGAGCGCGACTCCGGCCGTCTTATTGACGGCGACCTGAGCTGACGAATCGGCCGGAATGAAGACGCTGTCTCCCCCGTCGCTGCCTGTGAGCGTCTGGGCAATCTCTTCGTAGGACACGAGTTCTCCGGTTTCCGCATGGCAGTGTCCGTTGTGGCAAAGGTTATAACCTTCCGGGGGATTCGCCGGGTCAAACACGTCTGTGGCAGAGCCTTCGCCGGAAAACGTGAGCAGAATGCCGTCTACTGATAAGGAAATCGGTTCAAGTTGAACATGGTAACCAAGGGATGTCTTCAGCGCTCCAGACTCGTCGATTCTGTCTGAAGGTGGAAGAAATTGGATGTCCAATGTTGCATCGACGTGACCCCACGGTTCGCCCGGAGAAAATGCACACCCCACGCAGCGCAGGACAACCAGCGGAATAACAAACTTAGCGCTACTGCGTAACAAACGATTCATAAAGTTGGTCCGTCAGGTCTTGCATATGTTGAAGGTATGTCTGCTGCCCTGCTGTGTTCGGCCCCCCGGAAAACAAAACCACGTTGGCGCCGGCCAGCTTTGCCAACGTGGCACCGGTCGCTGTCGGATAGTATTTTTCGTGAACTATGGTTCGGCATTGCTGGGATTTCATTGCAGACAAGGTCATGGCTACATGGCCTGGATCCGGTGCAATCCCCGGTTTGGGTTCGATGGTACCCACGGTTGTAATTTGTAGCCAATCAGTAAGATAGGACAGGGAGCGATGGTAAGTTATGACCTTTCGTTTTGATGCGTCCACCGCCAAGAACCGTCGCATTTGTGCCGCGGCAAAGTTGTTCAGTGCCAAGGCCAATCGCCTTCCGTTGGCTGCATAAACCGAGGCGCCACCCGGATCGATGGCCGAAAGTCGCTCCGCCACGTAGCCGACGACTTTGGCGGCATTACGGGGATCGTAAAGGTAATGGGGGTTCCCGGCGACGTGGATGTCTCCGCCGCGGCGATCAGCCCCTGATGCCCCCACTTCGAGTTTTGCGACGACCACGGATGCGTCGATATATCCTTTGGCAGCAACCTGTATTTCCGTGTTTCTGGCGGAAACCAATAGTTTGGGGAGCCACCCTACCTCCAGTTCCAGTCCGTTGACGATCACCACGTCGGCGTTGCTCAACGTCAACACGATGTTGGGTCGTGGATCTACGTAGTGTGGATCTTCTGCTGGATTCACAAGCACCGTGGTTTGTATCCGTTCCCCCCCGATTTCTGCCGCAAGAGCGCCCAAGGACGGCAACGTTGTTACCACGTTTAACTTAGCAAATGCATCGTGTATCCCGGCGTACAAAAAAACGGCGGTGATACATGCAGCGAATCCCAGACTGCCAAACGATTTATTAGTCATTGTTTTTTCCTAAAATTCGTGGGAGCCATGGCTCCCAGCAACCAATTCAAGGTTCAGCATTGCTCCCCAAATGGGATTTTCAAACCACAATGGGCGATCGACCGATGTTTGTAAGCGGAGTCGCGAAAAATGTGACGGATAATAGGTACCCTGCAGGGCATATCGAGTGCGGTCCGTTGTCCATTCCGGATCCATATAGTCGTTTTTTGTGCCCGTGACCCATTCCGCACGTGCCCCTAGTTCCCAATTTGGATTGATTTGCCAGGTCAAATGAGCCATTCCCCCGCCGTCAATCAAGTGGTCATGTGGGATTTGGCGTGAACGCAGCAGTGCCTCGACTTCAAGGCTCACACTCGTGCGTGACGGGTCTGAAACAGGGCGATATCGGAAATAGAAGTCCGTTCCGTAGATTTCCGTACGGTTGCCGTTTCCGGTCGGGTTGGGTCCCAACTGTGCAGACAAACCCCAGGAAAATGACCAGTCAGCGTCGATCGGAAAAAATTGTTTGATTACGACGGTATAGAGTAGATCCCGCGGGTCCTCGATTCCCAAATCGTCTTGTCCATAAAAACTTCTCGCACAACATTCACCGGTCGCCAAGGTAGCGCTTACAAGACTTTCTACGTACCAGGGCAAGGGTGCGAGCCATGACAATTCCACTCCCAGGCCCCGGCTACCCTCGCTCCCAAAAAATTTGCCGATGATGATGGGCTGATCGACGAAAAACCAAGTGTGGGGATGTCGGTTGTTGTGTCGGCCAAACCTTGTCAGCATTTGACCTGCACGTACTTGTAATTTAGCGGGAAGTGCCAGTGTCGTGGCATAGGCTTCTTCGACTTCAAGACCAAACTCGCTGAACACGATATTGGCGTCTAGTCGAAAAAACGGATCGATGAATGACTGAACAGAGAGTTCAAGTTGCTGAAACGTAAATCCCGTCGTTTGAGGGTCGTGGCCTCCGGTTTGTAAGGTCTCTTTTTCCGAAAACCACGCCGCTGCGACGTCAAGAATCAGTGCCAGATCGAGGGAAAAAGGACCTGCGGCGATAAGCGGCTCCGTTCTTGGTGGCCCTGGTTGCTGTCCGGGTTCCGGAGTAGGCGGGGTCAAGGTGTTCAGGATTTCCTGCATTTCTTCCTTCGAAATGTTCTCCGGCGTGGGTGCGTCTTGCGGTTCGGACACAACTGAAGGCTCCTGGGCGGTCGCAGTCCGGCAGGCCGTTCCTTGCGCCAAGGTTAGATAAAAAAGCGGATTAATTAGATAACAAAGGAGATACCGCCGAGTCGCCGGCGAGATCTGCGTGATTATCGACGTCATGGTTCAGTCTTGTGGCACTTGATTTTACAAACTTTCCTCAACAACACGGAACGGCTACAGGGGATAATCCAACCCGGAAGTCCTCATTGTTGTGCAGTGCCCACCAAAGGGCAGCAACGAATGGACCACGAATGATGCGGATGGAAATCCTTCGCCGTTGGTAAATGACTACGCTGTTGTTTGATGAGTTGTGACGGGCGGTGACGTTTTCGGGGCCAACGTTAACTGAGGTAAGGTCGGAATTTTTACCGAAGTTGGCCGTACCGGGACACGATGGGGTGCAAATAATGGAATGTGACTCGGATAAACCGGCGTCGCGTTCGATGTTGCACTGACCGTGTTGGCCAAGGGAGTGCATGGCTCGTGGGAATGATCGCTGTGTTGGAATCCGGTCACCAATGCGGTTTGAGCCGGCGGCACGTCGTGGGAATGGTCATGGCCTTCCACATCGCTGTGAACAACGTCGCCGTGGGCGGCACATACCATGTGGGTGACTTCTGCGAAGTGAACAACATGGGTAAACTGGGCACCGACCCAACCAACTACGAGCAACAGCGCGAACCGCGGGACCCAAAAACGGGACGTCGCATTCCGGTGGCGATGGTTTGTAGGCCAGCAACTTGCGCCGCTATTCAGCGTTTTTTCGCTTTTTGTATTGGTATGCTGTGATGGGCAGTCCCGTGTAAAACAATTCACAGCCGTGATATACCAGTACGGAAAACGTGGGTCAACGGAAACTTCATATCAGCGTGGGGTGTTGATTCGTGGCCCTTTCCCTATTGCAGAATGAACAACATGAATTCGAACCGATTTTCTGATTCCTTACTCGATAGCAAACGATTGGTGGGAGATCCGCTTGCGGATGATACCGTTCGACGGATTTTTGCTTCTGGAGCGATTCGTTCGGCAAACGAATTGATGCGATCCATTGGAGAAAACGACGACGTTTCGGAGATGTTGCTCCCGGACGTGATGGATGACTATTTTGCGGCCACATCGACTTTGCCCCCATGGGCAGATCCCAGTAAAATAGCGTGTGGGCAGGAGTTGTTTTGTCGATATGGACCTCAGTCGGTGTTGGTGTTGCACTGCGCTTCTTTACCGGAATGTTATGCCGCTGCGAAAGGAGTGAAGGTGCTTGCCGCCACCGCGCGACTATCGAACGATGCCCAGCGCCGGATTGTCGAAACCGCACAGATGGTTGTCCATGTCATGGCGCCTGGTGGACTGTCCAAAAAAGGAAAAGGAATCGTCGATTGTCAGCGCGTGCGGTTGATGCATGCCGCGATTCGTCACCTTATCTTAGCGTCTGGCCGATGGAACAACGAGGATGGTTTGCCGATCAATCAAGAAGATTTGGCTGGGACGCTGATGACGTTTTCCATTGTTGTCGTGGACGGACTCAACCGCCTTGGAATCGACCTTTCGGCCGACGAGGTCGATGCGTATTTGCACACCTGGGCCTGTGTGGGGTGGGTGATGGGTATCGACGAGGAGTTGTTGCCGACAAACGTGGAGGATGCTCGAGAATTGATGCAAACAATCCGGCGCCGGCACCATGCACCGTGTCCCGAAGGTAAGGACATGACGGCTGCGTTGGTGACCACCATGCAGAACATGATGCCGGGGACTCTGTTTGATGGTTTTCCCGCTGTGTTGATACGGGAGTTGGTCGGAACGGCGACTGCCGATTTGTTGAACGTACCACAAGCTGATTGGACAAAGATGTTTGTGGGTCCGTTTCGTATGTTGGGGCATCTTGTGGACGAAACTGGTGATCGATCGGCTTTGATAACAAAAGTGTCTTCGTTGGTTAGTTACCGCATCCTGGACGGGTTGATTTGGTTTCACCGTGGCGAAAAAAAGGCGCCGTTTCACATTCCCGAGTCATTGCAGCATCGTTGGGCCAACAACAACAACAATCAAACCGGGGGGGTGTTCGGTGGACTTCGTGACTGGTTTTGATGGGGTATCCGTCGCGTAGTGCGATTGGAATGACGGTAGGATATCGTTTTCCACTATCTTACTTTAGGATCACACAAACCTAACTCGCATTTCTCCCGATAGTTCGCACCGAGACCGCCGACCCGCGCTCGTTCGTGTGAGATCCGGGCACGCCTTACAAACCTTATCTTACCGAATCGGTAGTGTTTTATGCCTGACGAAGTTTTTCTGCGGTCATCGTTGGGTCCTCTTCGATTGAGGATCGTGCGGGAAACTTTGCGGAAGTGCCACCCAAATGGGCTTTTACCAACGGTTGGGTTGGTTGTGGCGGTAACGTAACTAATGCACCGAGCAGTTCGACGGCTGACGAATATCGGTCCTCAGGCAGCTTCTCCAGGCACTTCATGATGATCGTTTCCAGTTCTTCGGGGACTGGTGTGGTTGTGTGTTCCGAAGGTGAAACAGGGAACTCATTGACGTGTTTATGAAGTGTCATCAGTGAGTTTTCGCCATGAAACACGGGTCTGCCTGTCAACACGAAATACAGAACGCATCCTAAGGAATAGACGTCGGAAGCAAAGGTCGCGCCGCGGCCGATGGCCACCTCCGGTGAGATGTAGGCCGGCGTGCCTCCAACCCAACCTTCGCGGGTAATATTGTCATTGGTCCCCGTGTCCACCCGCGCAATGCCAAAATCAAGTACTTTGGCAAATTCGTGGCCGTTTGGGAGCGCTGTAATGAAAATATTCTCCGGCTTGATATCTCTGTGGACAATTCCTTTTGCATGCGCCTCTGCCAGTGCTCCGCAGGCTTGAACACACAACACGACGGCACGCGCTGGGGACATGGGACCTTCTTTCCACACGGTAGCTCCCATGTCCGCCCCTTGTAACAATTCCATGACGTAGTACCACAGCCCATCAGGTGTGACGCCGAAGTCGTAAACACGTACAGAATTGGGGTGTGCGAGTTCGGTCATCGCGACAACTTCCCTTTCAAATCGGGCAATTGCGACCTGTTCTTTGCCGGTTTGGGGACGCAGGATCTTAAGCGCAACATCTCGGCGAAGTCCAAAGTGATAAGCGCGCCAAACCTCGCCCATACCGCCCGAGCCTAGTTTTTTCTTGAGCCGGTAGCGACCCAGCGTACGCGACTCGAAAATTTTTTGTCGTAACGCCCACGAAACATGTGCGCCGGATACAGTGAATACCCCGGTTGTTGCTACGAACAGCATGTTTAGTGCAAAAAGAACCTGCGAGCGTTCAACGTGCCATTGGGCTGCAACCTCGGGAAAAACCGGCGAAGCCGCGAGCATCGCTGCGGGGTACATCAATACTGCCGCAAGGGTTGGAAACAATGAGCGCTGCCATGGTTTGGGCATCATCACCCCCTCGGCCACCAGCACAAGGGAGATACCGTTTGCGTATGGGCTGACGATTCCGCCAAATTCAATTGCCATCAGTGATACGGCCAGTGATGCGGCTACGAGCAACATCGCGGCCATGCGGTACATCGAGCGGATGCTGGGCGCTGGATTCAAATGGACTCGGATGACCATCACAAAAATGACCACGGCGATGGCAAAACGAATCTGAAATAACGAAAGAAGCTGTCCGTGTCCGACAACTTGCGCCAATACCCAATCTGCACCGGAAAACAACAGCCAAGAGCCGAACGCAATGGGCAGCGCAAGTTGCATTCGGCGAAGTACAGTGGCGTGTTCTTCGGAACGAATCGCCTTTTCTTGGTCGAAGGCGCTGGCCGCGGTTGAAAATGGAGACAGTCGTGTGTCTGTAGTGATTTCGGACGATTCCATTGGGGGGGGCGGCGGGATAGGTGGCTCTTTTTGTATGTCCTGCGTCATGTAATGCCGTTTCGGATAGTTCTCAGCAAAGTGGTATTATGAAGTCGTTTCGTCGATGTGTCCAAGGGTGACTATGGCGTATTTGCCGCCATCAGGACGACATACGGAGGTTGGTTGCTGGTGGCAATTGTGGTTGCAGCAGGGGAAAACATAGGAATCGACGTGTGGATAGTTGGGGTTCATAGTGGAATTTGAGTGGAATTCGGAAAAAAAAGAGGTCTTGGTGATACGTCACGGTTTCGCTGGGACACCTGATGTGTGCAAATTTCCTGACGACAGTCAACGTCCGCTGACACACACCGGCAAGAAGAAAACAGAGCAGGCGTTAGTTGGGCTTCTTAAGTTAATTGAAGGACCAGAGCTGGTCGTATCTAGCCCTTACGTTCGTGCAATGGAGACCGCAGAGATCTTTGTACAGTTGTTGGGGTTCAGTCGCCGTGACATTCTGCCATCCGATTTGTTGTTGCCTGATGAAAATCCATATGAAACCCTTCGGTTTGTGGGTTCTTTGCGGGCGTCGCGGGTAGCCGTCGTTGGCCACAATCCGAATTTGAGCCGGATGGCGCAGGTTGCGCTGGGTGCCCCTGCCGGGTCGGGGATTTCGCTGCGCAAAGCCGGTGCGGCGCTGTTGCGAAAACACACGGCCACACCCGAAGACCAGTGGGACTTACGATGGTTAACAACCGCAAAGTTACTGCGACTGCTTGCGGTAAACCCTCCGTAGGATTTGCCCAGAAGCCGCCGGGAACAAAACAGCGAAAGGCCGGCGCCTGGAGAGTCCTCTTGAGTTTCCCTTGTTGGAACCGTACCCTGGAAATGTGGATGTGCGGGAGGCTCGAAAGAATCTGAGCGCGGGTTGTCAACCGAGTTCGTCATGGCGTCTGTAGCCGTTTTTAGAGCCTCGACGTAACGGTTGTGAGGAAACGTTGTGAATAGTGTCAAGAGGGCAACGAGTTGGCACGTGCTGGTATGTTGCTGGTGTATGGCTTCCTGCGGGGACGATCCCCAGCAGGGAGTGGACGACGTGCTGAATGGGTCCGTGGACGCCGTTGACGCGACAGAATTGGACACGCCGAGTGTGGATACCGCGCTTTCCGATGTGTCGGGAAACGATATCCCGCTGCCCGAATTGGAACCCGTGTCGCTGCTGGCAATTGATCTCGATGTTCCTCCAGAGGATTTGTTGGCGTTGGATCAAGGCCAGATCGACGAAGCCAAATGTAAGATAACGATTGGTACCATTCAGTTTTCCGGTGTAACACTTGAACTTCATGGGGGGAACGCAAGCAAAGGACCCAAGAAGTCCTATCGTGTTGTTTTGCCGAAAATTGCATCCGGCGGACTCAATTTATTTGGTTTTGGACCCGAGTCAGCGCGGCGGTTTGTTCTCAACTCCAGTTGGGTTGATCCCAGCTTTGTCAGAAACAAACTCACCTTGGACGTGGTACGAAAACTGGGAGGGCTGGCTCCGCGAATTGCATTTGCAGTGGTCAGCATTCAGGGGAGTTATCACGGGTTGTATACGTTAATTGAGCGTGTGGATGAGGACTTCCTTGAAAATCACCAGTTTAGTGGCGAAGGAAACCTGTACAAAGCAGAAACCGATGACGCGGACTGGTCGGGTTCGCAAGGAGCCATGGCCGGCTTTGATCACGAACTGAAAGATGCTAATTTAACAAATGGCGCCGATCTGGAAACACTTTTCTCGGTTTTGCAGCACACGCCGGTTCATTATTCCACGTTCGTGGAAAACGTCGAACCACAGTTGGACCTGACTGCGTTCATGACGTGGCAATTGGCGCACGTACTGGCCCACAACGTCGATACATTTAACAAGAACTACTACCTGTATCATGAGACTGCGGGAGACCATCCGTTTACTGTGATTTCTTGGGATGCCGATGCCACTTGGGGTTTGGGTGACACGGGAGAATCGGTACCGTTCGATGATTGGCATTGGTACGGGACAGATCGGTTTGCTCCGCGGTTGTTTTCGATTGAGGAGTACAAAAGTGAGTACCTGAACCGGTTCCGTGAGGCATTGTCGGCACCGTTGTCGGTCAGCACGTTGTTGGCTTACGTAAATCACTACGTTGCGGTGATTCACGTTGAAGCGATCCGGGACACCACAAAATGGCGTCCTGGCGTCGATTTTGAAAAAAAAGTAGCTGAATTACAGCAGTTGATTCAGCAACGGCATACAATGATGAAAAACCTCATCAATGTATTGCATTGAGGTTGCTTTGGAGTTGGTTATGGCGTGCGGACGCGCCGCGTGACGTGTGCGGTTTTCACTCGTTTCGACGATTTTTGACTATTCTTCGTCGTCGTAGTCGTCGTCTTGGTCGTCGTCGGGATGCACGTAATCGGGTACGTTTACCGATTCGGGTTTTAATCCGAGCGCGGTAATTTTCGCCTTATCGGGTGCAAGCAGAATGCTGGCCGTTGACCCGGCAAACCTTGGTGCCATCTCAATACGAGCAATTTCCACGAGCGCTTTGGCGACCTCGTTGAGATTATCGAGCCCAAGTTTTTGGTTGACGATTTCTCGACCGCGGAACCGTTGATTTACTTGAACTTTATGCCCAGCAAGCAAAAACTTGCGCGCTTGGTTAATCCGAATCTCGATATCATGCTTGTCGATTTTGATCGAACGTCCGAGCCTGATTTCTTTGAGTTCTTGACCTTTGCTTGCTGCCCGATTTTTGCGTTGCCGTTTGGATTGTTCGTACTTGTGTTTTCCGAAGTCCATGATTTTGCACACCGGGGGATGGGCGTCCGGGGATACTTCTACCAGATCCATGCCCTTGTCGGCGGCGATGCGTAGGGCTTCGTGGGTTTCGATGATACCGATCTGTTCGTTGTCAGGGCCGATCACCCGAATCGGGGAAATTCGGATCATATGATTAATTCTCGGTCCCCTCGGTGGCACTCCTTCTCGTGGATTGCGTGGCGTAGCGATGGCTTCTCTCCTTGGTCATTCCTGCTGCTTACGTCCAATTTTGGCCGTACGCTGAGCAGGGTTTGTATTTTCTGTCGCGCGTCCACATATTGTTTCCGCGTATTAGGCTATCTGGACACAACCATAACCGAAGTTCAATGCTATCGCAGGGAAATCCAAGGCGCAAGATGTAAGGAGCGATTTGATCGGTTATAAATGATTCGGTTCTTGTACGTTTGTCGTGAGTTCTGGGGTACTTGTTCCGATTTTGACATGCGTCGGTCTGGTAAGTTGTTTGGGAGTGCGAATTGGCAGAATCAGAGATAATTACACAGCCGCAATTGTGGACTGTTCGGTCGATGCAGGAAAACGATATAGACAAAGTGGTCGACTTGGCCCATTCGTTAATCGGTGCCAACTATTACGATGTGGCATCCGTTCGGGACTTGCTTGCGCGTTGTCGTTGCGGCGACGAGCAACTCGCTTTTGTGGCTGAGCAGGACGACAAAATTGTTGGGTTTCGATTCACCTTTGGCCCCGGCAGATGGCAGAAGGGCAGGGGGCAGGGGTTGAGCCCGCACCTGTGGCCTGCGGACATGAAAGACACGGCGTATTTCCAGTCGGCCTTTGTGGTGCCCGCCCTGATGGGGTTTGGTGTCGGCGGTGCGTTGGCCAAGGCTGCTTTGACCGCGTTGCGTAATGTGCGAACCCGGGCGGTGGTTGCCCATTGCTGGAAGGAGTCTCCTCATAATTCGTCCTTTCGTTATCTTAGCAAGCTCGGGTTTGTGCCGGTTGCGGAGTACTCCGACTACTGGGTCGACGTGCCGTACGAGTGTGCGAGGGATGGTCACCCCTGTAGGTGTACCGCAATTGAAATGGTTTTGGATCTCGGTCCCCAAATGGATGGTATTTTATGAGTGTGTCGTACTGGCAGGATAAGGGCGCAGACGCCGAGGTGGTGGTCGTAGATGTCGTGGTCATCGGTGCAGGAATTGCCGGCGCGTCGGTGGCCTATTGGCTGAAGGACAGTGGATTAACCGTAGCCGTAGTGGACAGAGGGGATTGTTGTGCCGGAGCTTCTGGACGCAACGCGGGGTTTGTCACGTGCGGTTCCGTGGAGCACTTCAGTCGGCAGGTCAAACACTTGGGTATCGATAAGGCCGTTGACCTTTGGCGGATGTCTGAGCGCAACATCGATCTGATTCAATCGGAACTCGTGGAAAACGGGGTCGATTGCGATTTTGTTCGCCGGGGAACCTATTCCCTTGCGGGTTCGGATCACGAGCTTGCCGAACTTCACGAATCGGCACGAATGATGCGTGAGTTGGGAATCACCGTAGAAATTGTCGATGAGCGGGACATTCACAGAGATCTGAGCGCTCGTGGTTTTTCTGGTGGCGTCTTATACGTTGACGATGGTGAAGTTCACCCGGAAAAGCTGGTTCGTTCGATTTTGGGGAGAAGCGGTGCCGCGTTTTTTCCGTACCACGAAGTGTTTTCGATCATTCAGCACAAAGAATCGGTCACGGTTCATACTCGCCTCCGTCAGTTTTCGTCACAATTAGTTGTACTTGCAACCAATGGTTATTCCGCCCAAGTTGAGCCCTACTTCGTGGACAAAATCTATCCAACACGGGGACAAATCATTGTAACGGCCCCTGTTTCACCATTTTTGCGTGCACCCTGTTACGCAAATTTCGTGTTGGACTACTTTCGCCAACTGCCCGATGGTCGTGTTTTGATCGGTGGTTTTCGTCAGCTCGCCAAAGAAAGTGAAACGGGAACCGCCGACGAGATCAATCCGGTCATCCACGAAGCGCTCGAGCGGTTTCTGCAGACACACTTCGAAATTTTGGCGAACGTTTCTATCGACTACCGTTGGTCTGGAACCATGGGTTTTTCGGCCGATGGAATCCCCATGATTGGGTCCTTGCCTCACAAACCAAGTGTTTACTTTGTTGGAGGATTTACCGGTCACGGGATGGGATGGGGATTTTATGCTGGTCAAATGGTACGCGACTTGATTTTGGAGGGCAAAGTACCGCCGCACCTCAGCGCACGGCGATTTCGTTAGGTGCATTGAAGTTGTGTCTTAAATTGACTAGGTTGTCCGTTATGTTTTTGTTGGATTGACTTTGAACACAAACGAATTTACCGCTTCGGCCGATGAACACGAACGGTTTGTGCAGCAGTTGCTCGCACGTCGTTATGGCCGCGTCGAAGTGCCGGTCCGTCCCGGATTGGCCGCATCGGGCACCGCGCTTGCCTTGGCGGGTGTGTCCCTGGTCACGCTGCGGTTAGATTCGCGGTTTGCACCTGTCCTTTTGTCGGTCGCAGCTATCAGTTTGATGGTTGCGTTCTATCAATGGCGCAAGACACCTGTTCGTGTGACGTCGCTAACTACCGCGGAGCCTGATGTCGTTTCAGGAAACGCAGAACGGATGAACGAAGAACGAATCCTGGGGCGGGCGCCTGCCGGTGGGCGGGTTCGACGCGAGGTTCGTTATGCGGGCGGGATTGCCCAGTTGGTGTGGGGAATATCAGTCGTGGCTACCACATTGGTTAGCACTCTCCTTCCAGGAATGACCCCGCTTGCGGCAGGCTATTTGGCGTGGATGTCCGGTTTGATGGTCATCGGATGTTTGATGATCGGCCGGGCGATTCGAGATGTGACATCGCTATCGCCGGCAGTCGAAGTTATCTTAACAAATCAACGGTTGTTGTTTGTGGAGCGAAAAGGGTTTATGGCCTCTCTTCCGTTAGAGCAGATCCGCTTGAAGCCGGTTGTAGTGGAGCGGCTGGATCACAGTGCGACGTTGGGAGTGGAATTGCGACCGTTACCCGCGGTGTCGCCGCTGCCGGTGAAAGCTCTCTGGGGTGTTGATGTAATGACCCCCGAAGACGCGCGTCAGTGGGCGCAGTGGATTGTGGATGCACGGCGTTTGAGGATAGCGACGCAGGAGCAGAGCAACTAGGTATGTGGTGTTTTTAGATGAATTCCACGCCCTGACCGCCTTTGTCCGTCTCATCTGCAAAAAACCTGCGCCATATTCCCGATATGACTCAGGATTTTTCCGGACGATCCGGTTCAAATTTGTCTGGGTCGTGAAATTTCCTAAAAAACACCAGCCCCCTCGGGAATGTCCAGGCACCAGCCCGGTTCGAGATGATATGAATTGCGATATCCTGTTGCGTGAC
>JABWCM010000036.1 GCA_013360285.1 Myxococcales bacterium | reverse complement strand
GCCCTGATGCGCAAGCTGCTCAAGGGGCTATGGCATGTGGCGAGGGGGGCGGAATTCGACGCGCAGAAGCTGTTCGACGCAAGGCGTCTCTCCGTTGAGTAAAGTGGACCCCAAAGTCAAGACAAAATCAAACCGAGTTGAAGAGGGTTGGCGGAGAGTTTTTCTACACTTTCCGATCTTTGGCGCCGACGGACCGCTCCTACGTACTCAAAACACCCCACCGTTTCACTCAACCTTCACTTCATGTCCATAAGCCGGGGTCGACTATAATAATCAACTACGGCACCGCTTTGTGACAGGTGCCGCAGGCGTTGGTATACGCTGTTGGCATGTTTTGGCCGGAAAGGCTGGAATCGGCTTTTTTGGGCATATCAAAGAGGTGTGACGAAATGTCGTTATGCCAATGTCCGGCAATACCCGGGGTGCCTGCTCCGGTTTTTGCGGTTTTGGGCATGTGGCAATCGATACATCTTGCCATTCCGATGGTGGTTTTCAGAACACCCAGTCCGGCGCCCAGTTTGTCGTCGATGTGTTGTTCGAGATCGTTGGATTCCGGTGCGTGGCAAGATCCGCATAATGCTTTGTTGTCGTTTGGATCGGCCCGCAATTGGTTTTCATAGGGGCGTGCGTGGGGATCGTGGCAGTCGGCACAGGTCATCAACCAGGAGTCGTTTTTGTACATGCCGGACCGAATGAAGTCGCTGTATTGTTGATGATGGGATTTGGAGTGTTTGTGCGCGTCGTTAAAGTAATCCGATGCGGCGCCATCCAATTGAGCTGTGGCGTAATTTTTCAAAAACTCGTTACGACTTGTTCCCGCGGTCATCATCCATCCCGCGGAGTTGACCGGGCTGTCGGTTTTGAATGCGCCCTTGGGTCGGCTATGGCATTGACCACAAATCATCGCTTCGCGTTCGGGGGTTAACAACGACGGCGATACGATGTGTTTTCCTTGACCCACCGCGGCCCAGTGTTCGGAGCCGGGTCCGTGGCACGATTCACAACTCACGTTGAGTTCGTCCTCCGTTCCGTCGCCGTCATAATCAAAATCGCCCCATACTTCGTCGCTGAGCAAATGCGCTTTCCAACCGTTTGCATCCGAACCGGTAATCTGAGCGCCCACCGCGTGGCAGGAAACGCAGTTTTTCTCAAAAGATGTCGATGCTGCCGGAGTTTTGATCGTGGCGGTCGCGCCGGTGTCGTTAAACCACCAGTCGCCATGATAATCACGCCACACCTTACGTGTGCGGTCCGTATAAGCGTCATCTCCTTCATGTTGGAACTGGAGCGGCATGAGTGAATAAAAGAACCCGGCTTCAGTGGCAATTTTGGTAAGATAACGTTGTTTGTACACGCCGCCGCCGTAAACCGCATCTACGGGGATCACCCGGGGTGGATCCGCGGGATTCTGGAGGTTTTCCATCAGCATTTCGTATTTACCGTCTTTGACCCGCGCGGTAACGGTGAAGGCAACCGTCGCCATGTTGGCCGGGGGAATTTCCGATGTTTTATATTTATCAAACCCACGGGTCGGGTCGTAGTCGTAAAAATAAACTTTGGTTCCGGTTTCGGTAAATTTGCTGTAAACAGGGCCCCACATGTCTTCAAAACGTGAGTCGAGATCTTGAAGTTTTCCTTCGTGATAGGGTGACCAAATTCCCAATTTGTGCAGGGTTTTGGGCATGTGCGCCGGTCCATGGCATGTCACGCAGGCGCCGGTACCAACATAGGTCGCCTCTTTGGGGACTGCGAACGAAACCGTGATGTCCATGCGGCTGTTGATGAGGTCTGCGGACGCTAGTGCGACACGGCAAAGGCTGCCGCCGGGAAGGTGTTCATCTCCATCCGGTACAAAGGTCACAAAGTATTTGCCGGTCGGAAGAGTCACAAGCCGGTATAAACCTGTTTCGTCGATTGTCGCGTTGGGATAGGTTGCGCCTTTGGAGGCGATAAGGTCTTCCAAAGGTTCATCGTTGGTCGAGTCCACAGCAATGGTAGTATCGCCAAGGGCTTCTACGTCTGCTGCAACCACGAAATAGACTTTGCCTTTGTCGAGCGGCATACCCGATGTGTCAACGACAATCCCGATCACCCCGTTGGGTTCCAGACTCGGGTCATCACTACCGGACGGTCCTTCGGGCCCACGCGGTCCGGTGGGGCCGCGGTCCCCTGGTTCTCCCTTTTCTCCGGGTTCGCCGTTTTCCCCGGGCTCTCCTTTGTCCCCTGGTTCGCCTTGTTCTCCCTGTTCTCCCTGTTCTCCCTTGTCTCCTTTGGGTCCGATCGGCCCGACGTCACCTTGTATTCCTTGCTCTCCCTGCTCCCCTTGTATGCCCTGTTCGCCCTGAATTCCTTGTTCGCCGTTTTCCCCTTGTTCTCCGCGAGCCCCTTCCGGTCCTTCGCATGCCGGAACGGACGCCACCAGCATCAGGCCAAAAAGCACCGCGCCAAGGTTCATCCATGATAATGATTGCAACTTTTTCATCGAAGCACCTCACGATATTGTCACCGCCGCCGAGTGGTCGTGGCCCATGCCATGGCGCGCTCGTTAACTGGTGTGAGGATCGGCGAAAAACCAGGAAACGTCTTTGAGTCGGATCAGAGTGCAACTTGATGCAGATCAATCGAAAAGGACAAAGAACAGGTTTCTTTGGCTAAAAAATCCCACCCGCAGGATCTGCACGAGCCGAGTTTTGTCCGGCAAAAGATGACAAAAAGTGCCCCGGAGGTCGCATATCGCGATCAAAAGGCTCATACGGATCTGATCGAGGTCAACAACCCCCGGTAGTTGACCTCGATCGGATTCCTCGGAGGTCATTTCCAGCGGTAGTTGACCTTGATCGGATTGATTGTCGGTTATTTCGAGGGGTTTTTGAGGTTGGAACAACGGTGCGAAGGAAAAATGCGGATTGGTCTATCCCATCAAGGCAGGAAATCGCATCCCGCGGCGGCAATTTCCATGGTGTTGGCCGCATTGTTGGCTCCGGAGAAACGTACACCGATCGAGATTCCAATACCCCACCGTACGTCCGGGTGGCCGGGAACATCAAATCGATGCATTTCCCATCCCGACGGCGACAGGTTGAGCCCGTCATGAGAGGCAATTTTGGTCTCGCCATCATAAACGTGGATGTTCGTAATATCTGCGGCGGTCGAACCGCTTCGGAATCGCACCAACGCGGAGTCAATCCGCAATCGATTGTTGTTCACAATCACCGGCGTCGGCACCGCAAAATGGAACCAATTGGTGCTTCCTGGGTTGCCTACAACACGGATGTAAAAACCAGGCCGCCACTCGCTGACAAGCCGCGACGGGTATTCCACTGTCATACTATGTCCATGTGTCCACATTGCTTGTTCAAGCATCGTCATCACCTTATCCGAGGTTGTGTTATGGGGTAGTTTTCAGTTTGTCCGTACAAAGGTTACGAACAACCTGCGATGAGCTGTCTGTACTTAACTTACGCAATTTTGTTTTGATGGCCGCCGATGGTTTCGAAAGCGAGCGGACCACCAGTTTTTGAATCGATACATCGTCGCAGTCGATGAGTTTTTCCGCGACGCGGTTTTTCTTTGAGTCCGACAGATTGGCGTTGGCCGAAGCAGCGGAAATCTTGATCCGTTTTCGATCGCTGTCGGCCGCGTCGATGACGATGTCCGATGCGGTTGGATCCACTGCAAGACTTGCGAGATACACCGCTTTGCTGGCGAGCATCTCGTCCTGATCGGCGGCGAGCTGTTTGATGTGCGCCGTGTCCGAAGCGTCTAGGGACGCGGCAATTTTGATGTAATCCGGTTCTTCATTGCTCAACAGGATTCGTAATTGTTCCAGAGTCATTGCCATATCGTCACCCTATGGGTTGATCGTGAGGTTGCTGTTCCGCATGGTTGTGATTTCGCTGGTCGCAAGATCCGGCGGCGGATTCGTAATCGACGACGTGCCGTTGCCGGTCATGAGTTGGTCGTTGTTGTTCACATGACTGAGGCCCAGCACGTGACCGACCTCATGACCGAGTGTCCACCGCGTTGCCCCACTGGCGACCACAGCGCCTGGCTGGCCGGTTGGGTGGGCCGCACATCCGTTATAAGGCGGTGACGTTGCGTCTACGAAATACACCACCACATCGTTTGCCCCAGCGTTGTTCCGGTTTGCAAATAGGGTGTCTTGTTCGTCGGTGGTTTGCCCCCGTCGACATTGACCGACATCAACAACATTCAAATCGGGCAGATTCAGATTTTCGTCGCTCGCGCGTACCACCCGGAATCCCGCCGGTTCATAGACCTGGCGCATCGAATCCAGCATCGTGTCGATTGCAATGTCGGGTGCAGTAAGCACCTTGAAATGAAGCCGGACGGTCTCAAACAGATTAAAATCGCAACCGGCGGAACTGAACTCCAAGGTGTTTTGAGCGTCGGTTGTTCCGGAAAACTTCACGCCGATGGAGATACCGATTCCCCAAAGAACGTCGGGTTTTCCCGCAACATTAAACCGGTGAAATTCAAATCCGCTGGGTGAAATGTCCAACCCATCGTGGGTTGCGATACGCGTGGGCCCATCGTAGACGTGGACATTGGTTACCGACGCATGGTTGGAACCCGCACGAAAACGAAGCATCACCGAATCCACCATCTGCCGTTTGTTTTTGACAATAACCGTTGTGGGGACTGCAAAATGAAACCAGTTCGTGCTGTTGGGCTTGCCCACGGTACGCACATAAAATCCCGCTCTCCACGTGCTGGAAAGTCGGTCTGGGTACTCGACCCGCATCGCGTGCCCATGTACCCACATCGCTTCTGTAATCGCCATGCTGACCTCCGCAAGAATTGTTCTTGACTGCCAGACCTTTTTTGGGGGTTGAAGTTGACTCGAACCCCAAATGGGTCGATGTCATGAGATTGACGCTTTTGTATACGATCGGTTGGCTCGTAATCTGACAAAGAATCGATCTGGGTAAACGCCCCATCCGTGTAGGCTGTAGATTCGGCCTGGAAGAGTTGCGGCCCGAATCAACTGCGGTTGATTTGACGGACCCCCGCTCTCAATTCCCGCATCCCGGTCCGGACAGAGGTTCGTGCTGGCAGGCTCCCGTCACCGCGTCACATAAATCCAACGTGCACGCGTCGTTGTCGTTGCACACTCCCGCCTGACCCGCAAAAATCGCCGCCCACAACAGCGTATTGGGCGCCCACACATCCGCGAACACATCCTGGGCCGGCGACACCCCTTGCCCCGCCGCCAGTTTCTCCAGCCCCACCGCCGCGTACAGCACCCGGCCTTGCCCGTACGGATACGTAAACGCCACCACCTGCGCCGGATTGTCGTCGCGCACCAGCAGCTTGACGGCTCCCACAGGCAGGCTCGTGTCGACCACGTACCCCACCGACGACGGGCCGGCCCCGTCGAGGTTGGTGTTCGTCACTGCCCCCATCGGCCCCGTTGTCAGCCCCGTCACCGCCGTCAACACGTTCAGCCCCTTTTCCGGGGTCCCGCCGTTGTCCCGCACCATTTGCAGCGCCGGTTTGCCCGGCAGCAGCAGCGTCGAATCCGACACGCCTCCGGAATTGACCCGATTGCTGTGCACCACCAGGGTTCCCCCGGCGTTTACGAACGATTGCAACGCCGGCGCTGCCGTGATCAGCGCCGAACTGATGGTCATAGCCGACCCCAACGTCACCATCACCGTGTCCTGCTTCGTCGCCCCAAACTGGGCCCAATCCGTCACCGCAAACCCGGGCAGCCCCGCCGCATCCACGATTGCCGCCGCATCGGCCATCGCCGTCCCGGTAAACGGGGTATCCACGGCAAACCCCACCGTCCCGTTCTGCGGCCGTTTCGCCGCGCTGCACCCGGCCGTCTTGCTGCACACTTCGGCGCCATTACATGCGTTTCCGTCGCTGCACGCCGGGTTGTACGGCACGTTCTGGCAGCCGATCAAAAAGTCACATTCGTCGTCCGTACACGCCACCCCGTCGTCGCAGTTGACCGGCGGGAAGTTGCATCCCGACGCGGAATGACACTGGTTTTTGGTGCAGGCGTCGCCGTCGTCGCAGGCCACCGTTGTATGCGCACACCCGCCGGCCACCGAACACGAATCGAACGTACACGCATTGCCGTCGTCGCAGTTCGTGATCCCAAAATCGCACCCCGTCACCTTGTCGCACAGATCGTCGGTGCAGTAGTTGGCGTCGTTACAAATGTCGGCTTTCGACTTTTTGGCCGCCCAGTCCACCACATTCGAAAAGTAGGTCCCCTTGAACGCCCCGCAGGTCATACACGACACCGAAATGCTCATGATCCAACTCAATGGAAGCGCCCCGTAGTACACCCAGCCCTTGCCGTACGGATACGAAAAGGCCAGCGTCTGCGTACTCGACTTCTGCAACTGCGCGACCGCTCCCGTGGGCAACGTCGACGTCGTGGCAACCCCCTCGAACCCCGGCGCCCCATCCAACGTCGAGTTCGTGATCGTACCGCCCGGCCCCGTCGTTATCTCGCTGCCTGGCCCCAAACTCACGTCGGTGGTATCGGACTTCGCCAACGCGATCCCCGCCCCTCCCGGCAAAAACAGCGCCGCATCGTTGGGGGACCCCGCGGATGTAATCCGGTCGCTGTGCACCACCAACACCCCGCCCTGTTTCACAAAGGTTTCCAATTGCGCCTTGGTGTCCAGAAACTCCCCAATCGCCGTCCCATCGATATTGATGAACACCATGTCCGCCGCCGCATAATTGACCGTTGTGTAATTGGTAATCGCCGTCGCCGAATACCCAGCGCCGTTCACATAAGATCCAACCTTGTTCAGATACGATGTGTCCACCGGCGACACCCCATATAACACCTTGGCGACTTTGGCCGCTACGCACCCCGCCCCGGTGCACTTTTCCTGCCCGTTGCACACGTCGCCGTCCGAGCACGCCCCGTCGTTCTGCGTGTACTTGCACCCCGTCGCCGGCAGACACGAATCGACCGTACACGCCACGTTGTCGTTGCACACGATCGGAGTCGTTTTACACCCCGTCTGCGGATCACACGACTCGGTCGTGCACACGCTTCCGTCGTCCGGGCACACCAACGTTTCGTTCTTACACGCCAACGTTCCGTCGCACGTATCCATCGTGCACGCATTGTTGTCCGAACAACTCTGCGGAACGAAACTGCATACCGCCCCCGCGCACAAATCGGCCGTACACGCCGAGGCATCATTGCACACCGTCGGTTTCGCCACCGACTTCGCCCACGCCGCCACGTTCGGGAAATACTGCCCGACGATCGCCGCGTATGGCGCCCCGGTCGCCCCCATCGCCGCTTCCAGCCGCATCGCCGAGTAGTACACCCGCCCCGCCCCCGACGGCCACGTCACCGCCACCGCGTGCGGGTCCTTCGCCGTCGATTGCATCAGCACCATCGACACCGACCCCGCCGCCATTGCCCACAGATATCCCGCCGCCGCCGGCTGCGCCGACGACCCGTCCAGCGTCGTATCGCCCACCGCCCCTCCCGGCCCCGCCGCCACCACCGACCCCAGCGGAATCATCACGTCGGCGACCGACTGTTTGTACATTTCCACGGTCCCGCTGGTCGATGTCGGCAACAACTCCGTGTAATCGCTGTTCAACGTCGCACTCCCGATATTGAGCCGCGTGCTGTGCACCACGAGCACCCCCCCGGCCTGGGTCCAGGCCGTCAAATGCGTCTTGATTGCGGTTTTTTGGGCCGCAGTCAGCGAGTCGATGCTGCTCAGCAACACATGCAGAATCCCGTACGTGGAACCCGGCGCCACGACAACGTCGGAGACGACCTCAGCGTCGGCCCCCTGCGCCTGCCACAACCCCACCAACGCCGCGGTTTTGTTCACCGGCACCCCGCCAACCCCCAAAACGCCGACCTTCTGTCCGGCATCGGGCGCCACCACGCAGCCCTCGGAAACGCTGCAGACCTCAACCCCGGTGCACGGGTCGCCGTCGCCGCATTGCACCGGCGTATGGACACATTGCCCCATAGCTCCGCAGCTTTCGGCGGTGCACGCATTGCCGTCGTCGCACGACCCGTCGTTGTACTGAATCGCCACGTCGTCGATGCGCCACCGCGGTGCGTCGGTGCTGCTCGAATACGCCTCGTAACAAAAGCGCACCTGCAAGCCATTGCTCTTCCACGGCAAAAGGTCGACGCTGTTTTCTTTCCAGGTCGTTTCCGAGTTGCAGGCGCCGACCACCGGAGCCCGCCATACCAGGTTCCATGTGCCGCCCTTGAGCACCTCGATTTTGCGGTCGACGACTGTGGCGCCCACGTCATTGGTCAAACTGAAGTATTTCAAGGTCAATTCGGTAGCGGACGCGGCATTGACCGGCGGTGACATCAAACACCCCTTGGCGCCCGCCAACAATTTCACGCACCCGCCCAACGACGCGATTCCGTTGGCGTTTCCCGGTGTGTTGTCGACCCCGGGGGCGTTTCCATAACATCCGGACGACGAACAACTGCTCGTGGCCACGGCAGCGCCAATTCCCCACGCCCCGGACTTGGTCCACCCCGGAGCCGTTCCATCGAAATTTTCGGACAGAATCGCCCCCACGGACGGAATATTCGAACACCCGCTCACCGGGCTGCACGAATCCGTCGTGCACGCGTTGCCGTCGTCGCAATTGACCGCCGTGGTCGTGCACCCGCTCAGGGGTGCGCACGAGTCCGCCGTGCAAGCGTTGTTGTCATTGCACACCATCGGCGTAAACGCGCATCCGGTCGAATTAACACACGAATCGGTCGTGCAGGCGTCGTTGTCGTTGCACAAGACCGGCGTATTGACGCACCCGGTCGCCGGGTTACACGAATCGGTGGTGCACGCGCTCAGGTCGTTGCAGTTTTTCGCCGCAAACACGCATCCCGTCGCGGTATTACACGAATCGGTGGTGCAGTTGTTGTTGTCGTTGCAAACGAGCGTCGAAAACGTGCACCCGGCGCCGGCCACGCAGGCATCGGCGGTACACGCGTTGCCGTCGTTGCACATGACGGCCGTAAACTTACAAGCCCCCGTCTGGGCGTCACACGAATCGTTGGTGCAACTGTCGCCGTCGGTGCACGTCTTGGCCGTAAACACACACGCGCCGGTGGGTCCGCAGGCGTCGGTGGTGCAGGCGTTGTTGTCGTTGCACACCTTGGCCACAAAGGAGCACTCGCCCGAGACCGGGTCGCAACTGTCGGTGGTGCAGACGTTGTTGTCGTTGCACGTCTTGGCCGTGTTCGTGCAGGTGCCGGCGGTCGAGCACGCATCGACCGTACACGGATTGTTGTCGTTGCACGCGGCCGGGTTCGGGGCAAACACGCAGCCCGTGGCCGGGTTACAACTGTCGGTGGTGCAGACGCTGTTGTCGTTGCAGACCAGCGCGGTTCCGGCTTTGCATTGGCCGCCGAATACGTCGGTGTTCGTCTTCCCAGGAGTCCCGAAGTCGCCGGCCCCGAAGACCTGCGTGGACGTCGCCCAACTGGAGGCCACGTTGTTGTCCAGGCCCGGGTATTTCAGGGCCAGGGTGGCGCCGTTGGGAACGCTCCACCCGGTGGCGGTTCCGTAGGCGACCGAGTCGACGATCTGGTTGTTCTTGTTGCGCAAGATGACCTTGTCGGCATCGTTGGCCAGCGCGAAATTGCTGTAAACGTATTGGACGGAAACCCCGCCGTTGACCGCCGGGTCGCCGTTTCGGCCCAGAATGATGTGGGCGCCGGGATTGAGGAACAGGGGCATGGGCGGCATGAGCACGTGGGAATCGTTGACGTCATCGCCGATCGACCACCCGGACAGTTCAATGGGCGTGGCGGACACGTTGACGAGTTCGATCCATTCGCCCGCGGTATCGGCGACGATTTTGGGATTGACCAGAAGTTCATTGATCACGACGGTTTGGCCGGTGGGAATGCCGACGCACGTCTCGGCGCCGTTGCAGGCGTTGGTGTCGCCGCAGGAGGCGTTGGCAGAGGCTGGGTCTTCGTCGATAAGCGAGTCGCAGTCATCGTCGACGCCGTTGCAGATTTCCGGCGCCAGGGTTGATTTCCCCGGGTCTTGGGGCGCGCAGTCGGTAGCGTCGGGGTCGCCGTCCTTATCCTGGTCGGGCGGACCGATATCCTGGCAGACATCGACACATCCGTCGGAGTTGGCGTCGATGGAGGCGGACATGGGGCTCCCAATGGCCAACAAAATCTCGATGGTCACGTCGGTGACATCGATGGAATCCGAACAATTCTGGTCGGCCAGGGCCACGGAAACTTTGAGGCAGGTAGGCAAAGGGTCGATTTTGCCCGTCAATTCCCAAAGAGAGGTCAATAGCAGGCATTGAACGTCGACGATATCGGTTTTGCTGTCGCCGGTAACGTCGCCGGGGGGAGTCAAACAATCGGCCCGAGCGGCGCCGATGCTGCCGGGGCCTACGCCCAGGGTCCAGCCGAGGGTCAACAAAACAAACCAAGGGTGGAACCCAAAGGGCCATTGCCATCCCAGTGAAATCTTCCATGTTGCCGTTGTCATAAGTGTCCTTGTGTCCGGGAAATGATAATACCGCTCTCTACACCAAACCCAAACCGGGAACAAGCGCCCAGAAGATCCCGGGTGTGGGGCGGGCTTTCAAGTCTGCCCCTGCGCCCCGTTTGGAAGAACCGCAACGTCCATGCACCCCGTTCGGAAAGTCCATGCCGTCCATGCCGTCCATAAGAACGATCCGATCGGTGGCCCGGAAGAGAAATTTTTCTGTTTGAAGCCACCGATCGGTGGCCTGAGCGAGGCGGGGTCCGGCTCGGCGCCATGGAATGGGCGCCCGATCAAGGACGGGCGGGCAGAATCGGCTCCGATGCCTCGCCGGCGAGGACCCGATGAAATTCCGAAGGAAGGCGGCATCCATCCAGAACGTCCACCCGAAACGGAAGGTCGGATTCCTCGAAATCTTCGCGCAGCAGCCGCAACACGTCGGCATCAATAGGGGTTTCCCCGAGAATCACCAAATCGAGGTCGGAGAACCGCCGGGCGGTGCCCTTGACCCGCGAACCAAAAATGCGGACCTCACGCTGGGGCACCCGGTGCAGAAGGATTTTCCGGACGGTGGCCAGGTCCCGGGAAGCGAGGTCAATCATTGTGGACCTCGAGCCGGGCCAACAATTTTTTGGCGTCTTCGGCAAAGGGGAAGGAAGCGAGGTAGACGTCCTCGGACAGTTTGTCATCGTAAAGGTGAGAGGACAGGTTACGCGCCTCGTGATGGCGCATCCAGCTTTCGATGTCGTCGATGAGTCCTTCTTGAGCGGCCAGTCGAAAGAGGTGACGGCGGGGAATACCGACGGTGAGACCGGGTGTCACGTTGGTTTCGAGCCACCGTTTCATCATTTTCCAGCACAATTCGTAAGTAAACTCGAAATGCTGGATCACGCCGGCCTTCAACAAAGCAAGAGCATCGGGGCCCAGGGCGGCGGCAACGTGCGGGTCGGTCGCCACCTGGTGGGCGCGATCAAGGGCATCAACGGCTTTTTGCAGGGACGAGAAATCCAACACCAGGAGCACCTCCATCGAAACGAGTGTCCCCGACGGCGCGAGGGTTGTCAACGGCTTGTGCACCCGATCGGTCGGCAGCCCCCGCCCCATCACACCGCCCCGCCGGCTCGGAACACCCGCGCCCGATGCCATTCCAGATACGCGCGGTGGCGATCGTGCAGGCGCCGAACGCGTCGGAGCGTGTCGAGTCCAAGGATACGCCGGGCTTCGGCGTCCAACTGCGGCGACGGTGTCACCGAGCCGTCGTCCGCCACGGTAATGAGCCCCCGGTCGAAGGCGGCGTCGGTGTGCGGGGCCAACAGCAGGCCGTTGTAGATGTCCAGGCGTTCGGCATCGGTGTCGCAATCCGCCCAGGGTTTGATGTGGCTTGCGCGCAACAGCTCCACCACCGCCAGACCGGTCACGGCGCACCGCCCTTCCCAAAAATCGACCAACCCGGCCCGGAACACGTCCTGGCCAATGCGCTGGACCACCAGGCGTTCGGTTTCGGTGGTCGCGGGAAGGTGAGCCGTGCGATCCCGAAAAACGTGCAGGGGCTCGTCGGGCAAGGCCCGGGACACCTGGAAGGCCCGGCGCAACAGGTGATGCAACGCCCCCAAATCGCCGGTGCTCAGCGCCGCGGCGGCTCCGGGCGGCAGCGGGTTTTTCCACGGGATGCCCAAACCGGAAAGCGTTTCGGCAACATCGCTGCGGGAAAACGCGGCAACGAACAAGGAGGACCCGAGCCCGCTCAGCCAAATCCGCAGGCCAGTGCGGCTGCTGGTAAACAGACGCCAATCGCCGACGACCGGACCGACCACGTCAAACCCGTTGTCGGTCGCCGCTTTTTCGAGCAGGGTCCAGGTGAGGGGGGAAAGGGTCATTTGGCTTTCCCCAAGGTCTTGTCCAACCAGCGGATACGAATACTGACGAACTCCGGCAGCCGGGGTTGCTCTTTCAGGTGGTTCGCTCGCTCGGCCCGAGCCTCCGGGGTTGTCGCCCGGCCCGCAAAATCCCTTTCCAACCGGCGTTTTTCCCCGTCCAAGGCGGCGCGGCGGGCGGCAATCAACGCCGGATGGTTCAGATTGAGAATGCCGTTGTCTTTGGTCGTGTCGTCGTGCACCGTACCCAGCGTAAGGATCAAGGCCCGCCGTTGGGCATCGTCCAGCGGCGCGTCCGTTCGCACGTAGATTTCGCCCAAGCTCGTGAATCCAATACAAACTTCGTAGGCCTTTTGCACCGGCCAGGGGAGGTCCGGGTCGGCGGAATCGGCGCGCAGAGGGGTGTCTCCCTTACGACTATCGCAATGATGGGTCGCCGCACAGGACAGGTACAGGTTCGGCCAGTGCAGGGCCAAATCCGGTCTGGCGGTAAGCGGCAGCCAGTGGTCGATACGCGGCGGCGGGTGACCTTCTTTCACCCTGCTTTCGCAGTAAACACATAGCCCGCCCTGCTCCTGGTACAAAACCTCGCGGAGTTTGTGTTTGTCCAGGGCATTGAAGGTCGCTCGTGCATGGGGCGCACGGTCTATGGCCGATTGCAGGCTCCCGCTGAACTCAGCCTCCGCCTGTTCCCAACTTCGTCTGTTTTGCCCATCCGGAGATACGTTCCTCGGGGGCCGGCCTTTTTGGATCCCGCGCATCTAGTCCTCCCAATCCGCCAGACTACGGGCGCGGATCAATTCCGGATCGAGGGGACCCCACTTGGTTTCGAGGTCGGAAAGCAGTTTGCCCGCTGTGTCCCTGTCGCCCCGGTCGATGGCGTCGTGCAGGTTTCGCAGCAGGACCAGCCCCTCGGCGGCGCGGTCGTTCGTGTTCATGAGTTCGCGGAGAATGGCGTTGGTATCCCGCCCTTCGACGAACACACCGTCGTCTTGAATGCGTCCATTCACCAGTCGGCGTACCTGTCGGTTGAGGGCGCTGCTCAGGACCTGGGGTGAATGGGTGGTCACCACGAACTGAAGCCTGGGGAATGTGGTCCGCAGACCGGTGAGCACCGTGCGTTGCCACCGCGGGTGAAGGTGCAGGTCGACCTCGTCGATCAGAACCACCCCTTCGACTCGTGAAGGGGCATCGGCGCCGTCCGGCTCGTTGAGGATTACGGCGCGGCGGGCGATGTCCCCCACCAGCGACATGTATACGTGGAATCCGTCGGAAAGTTCGTGCCAACTGGCCGTTTCCCCGGTTTCGAACCGCACGACGGGGCAGCGTTCACGGGGGTCATACCAGGCGCGGACAATCCCCGGCGTTGCTTGGGCCACGGTGTCCATGACGGCCGTCGCGAGGAACTTCTCCGGTTCACCTTCCTGACGCCGCACCGTGTCGGCGAGGACCTCTTCGAGCAGCCACGTCAACAACGCTGAGTCGTCCTGTTTCGCATCCAGCGACCCATCGAAACCGTCCCACCGGTCGGGGTGTGCCGGATCGGGGCGCGTGGACGCCTTGCCGCGGCTCATGCGCTCGACCCCGTAAAACGCAAACAGGGGCCAGTGGGCACCGGGGGCGCGGACCGACTCGATCGCCGTCAGAAGGGCCGCGGTGTCGATGGACTTGCGGGTCGTAGCCGGGTTTGCCGTCATGGACCATGTAACCGACGGTTGGTCGCCGACGGTTGCCGTCCACGTAAGCGTGCAGGTGCCGGCGGCTTCGCGGCGGCCGCGTTCGTCCAGGACCACTTTCCGTACGTCGCGCTGCACATTGAGGTTCGCCGTCCGCGGTGCGCCCACCGAAATCGGGATGAGGCCCATCACCAGGGCGTGCAGCAGAGCGGTTTTGCCGCCGCCGTTTTCCGCAAAGAGCAGGGTGAGGTCGGGTTCCAGTGTCAGTTCGAGATGTTCGAAACAACGAAACTGCCGGGCGGTCAGCGTTTGAAATCGATAGGTCATGGAGCCCTCCTGGGCGGTCCGAGGGATGAAACGTAGGGCAATCCACTGTGGGCCGCCTGGGCAAGTGCGTCGTAGATTTCCAAGATGACCCGTTGGGTGCGGAATTCGCCGTACCGGCGGATGTCGGCGCGTTCCAATACGTCGAAAGTGCTCAGAATGTAGTGGGCATCATCGTGGGATACGCCGTAGAGGTGAAAAAAAGCGGCATCCAGTTCGCATTGGAGCACGAATCGGCGTTCGGCGTCCCAGATGTATGGCGGGCCATGGTCGCCGCAGTCCTCGGCGAAGGGTTTCAGATCCCAGGCGGTGTAGGTGAGTTCCAGGATTCGGGGGAGGAGCCAGTCGCCCATAAAGTCAGACGGCGCCCAGCGGGTGGGATCTCTGAAGTGTTGTGGGCGCAGCGTTGGCAGTTGTCGCATCGTATAGTATTTGAGACTCAGACCTCCAACTTTCTGTCGAGCACAGTAATCAAACACCAACGATGTGAGGTTCGCATAAAGGCACGCATCGACCGTCGGCGCTCCAGCCGGCATTGCCAAGAGAAACTTGTCGTTTACAGCAACCCGCGGAATCACAGCCGCGACCACTGTCCGCACACTCGCCCGCGCGTCCGTCACGTCCCGCCATCCGAGCAGCCACCCCCGATTCCACACCCCGTCGAGTTTGGCTTCGACGTCGCTTTCGGCCACCCAATAAAACGGCAGCGGCACGTAGTTCGGGTCGGCCAACTGCTCGTCCGACGGGGTCGGCAACCGGTGTGGGCGGTCTCCCGGCGCTGCTCCCTCGAAGGTGCCGCTTCGGTGTGTGTACAAGTACGCCATCTTCGCCTCGTAGAGCGGCAGCATGACCTGGCCATCCTTGACGAAACGATTGCCTTCGAGACGAAAACCGACCTGAGCGAGTTCGCCGCGGGTGCGAAACCGCCCCGAATCGTTGGCCATGTGAAACATCGCCATGAACCGAAGGCCCCACGGATTGCCATTCGGATCCCCTTCCCGCCACAGAACGCCGGCCCGCCGATACAGCGCCAGCGCCAACGCAGCGTCTCGTTGGGTGCGGAAAATCGGGCAGGTTCCCGTATTGGGGTTGACGGTTTCGATGTCCTCGGCCGTTAACGCAAAATGCCGTTGGGGGTCATCGAGGTCAGCCACCGTCTGTCCTTGAAACAGAAAGTCTGCCGCTGTGGCTACCTCATCGCGGCCGACTAGCGTCGTCAGCGCAAACCGAAGCATGTGTCCCTTACCCGCCGTGAAAAACCCCTCGTTTTCAAACTCCCACATCGCGGTCAACGCGCGGTCGCGCATGATCGCCTGGAAATAATCCTTCGTGGTGTCATCGGTGGCGATGCCGCTGGGTACGATGAACCCGGCCCTCCCCCGTGGGCCCAACAGGCGCCAATTGTGTTCGGCGAACAGCGCATACGTATTGACGTCGCCCTTTCCGCACAACGGATACCGGCCGGAACTACGAACGAAGTGGCTCATGCCTTGCGCCATGCGGCTTTCGCGGTTCCATTCCTGCCACAGTGTGGGGTTCGTCGTGGGCAATTGATCGATCGATTTTTTGCGTTCCGCGGCATTGAGCGCGCCAGCGATGGCGGGGTCGCGCGAAGCAAAAAACTCCTGCTCCTGAAGTTTCACCCGCTCCCACGGCGGATTGCCCAACACCACGTCGAAGCCGCCCCGGCCAAACACCGTCGGAAAAGCCAGTTCCCAATGAAAAAACCTGTAACTTCGGGCGATCTCGTCGATGGTCTCCACCATCAGTGCCCCCGGCTTCGACCGCCCGTCGCGCAGCGACCGCCACACTTCCGTCGTGGGGGCGGCGTTGGTCAGCGGGCCGGCTTGTTGTTTGGGCCAGACAAATGCCGCGCACCAAGCGTCGTGCACCAATTTGTCGTGTTTCCACGGTTCGGATTCCAACAGTTCCGCCCATTGGCGTTCTTTGGCGGCCAACGTTTCCGCCGTGGTGTCCGGGGCGGCTTCCAGTGCTTCTACGGCCTCGCGGATTCCTGCCCGCCGGGGCGGCGGACCCAGAGCCAACAGGCGCGCGCTGTTCTCTTGGGCTTTGTTCCGTTTTTTCAGCCCCGCCGCGACCTTACGGTCATCGCCTTCGAGCGGCGCCCAGGCTTCGTCGGGGATTTTGTCGCCCATCCCCGTTTGGGTCGTGCCCAGAAGCGCGTTGCCCACGCGAATATGGGCGTCGAGAAAGGTCAACGGCAGCCCCGGGTCGACCGCTTCCAGCCACAGCGATACCTTACACAACTCCACCGCCATGGGGTTTAAGTCCACGCCGTAAATGCAGCGGCCTACGACTTCGCGCAGGGCGTGCCGATAATCTTCGGGGACCGGGGTGGACCGCGTGCGGTGCCGCGCTACCCGTTCGGCCAACCTTCGGGCCGCGGCCAGCAAAAAATGGCCGGAGCCGCACGCCGGGTCGACGATGGCCAAGTTCAGCAGCGCCTTGTCCGGCCGGCTGGGAGAAGCGGCGACGGTTTTTTCGATGACCGGATCCAGGGCGGATTTGAGCAACAATTCTACGAGGCTGTCGGGGGTGTAATAACTGCCCGAGGTTTTACGAGCATTGCCCCGGCTTTCGTCTTTGCCGGCAAAGGTAAAGGTGCGGCTGTCGCTGGTGATTTCGGGCACCAGTTCCAACAGGCCTTCGTAGACATACCCGAGTTCGTCCGAGCCCAAATCGCGCCAGTTGACCCGTTCGAGCCCGGTGCGCTCTCGGAGCCAACACAGCCGAAACAGGGCGCCCAAAAACGCGCGGTTGTCGAGGCGGGAGCGGTCGAGGTTTTTGCACTGGCCTTCGGCAAACAACCCGGCCAGGGCGGGCAGTCCCAGAGCGGGTTGTCCGGCCGCGAGCCCGCGGAAGACGATCGTTTGGGCCACCCACAAATCGCTGTGGTGATCGTGGGCGGCCCGCCGCAGCGACCGGTCTCGCAGGCGTTGCAGGCCGTAACCGGTACGATATCGGTCTTTGATTTCCGCCGAAGTGCCCTTGGGAAACAACAGTTCCCGCTCTTCGAGGGTCAACAGGAAAATCAGCCGATAAACCAGGCGCAGCAGTTCGCCGAAATAATCCTTCTTGGTCAACGAACCGTCGTGCAGCGCCGTTCGAAGGGTCGCGTTGGCGGGATGGGCAAGGAAACCCTGGCCAAGAAGTTGCAACGCATCTTCGAAACCGTCGCGCAGTTTGTCCCGGGCTCGGGTGCCTTCTTCGCGCGCCTGGGTCCGCCACACTTCGAGCGGGCAGGTCTCGGGTTTTTGATCGGTTTGGCCAAACCGCGTGCGGTGCAACAAGAGCCAGGCCGCGGCAAAATCGGGGTACCGCGCTTCGCCAAAGATGCGGGCCAGGTCGATTTCGATCCAAGCGGGCCGGGTGAGGCTGGCGTTGTCGCGCACCAGCCGCACCGTCGACCCGTCGGAGCAGAGGCCCCACAGGGCGTTGTCGGAAACGTTGAGAAATTCCTGCACCACCCCAAAGGCGCTGCGTTTGCGGTGCTCGTCGCCCAAATGACGGTGCGGCGTGTCCAAACCCGATCCGGCAGGCGCGCACACCAACGGCACACGTCCCGTGGGGTCGGTGGCCGAAAGAGGCCACAGCCGTCCCGCCAATTCGAAGGGTTGTGGGCGGTCCCCCTCGGTGGACCCGATCAACGAGTCCCCAGCGGCGGGCGGGCGTAAGACAAGATCGGCAAACCCAAAAGCGCTGCGCAGCAGGTCGACGACAAACCGCTGGGCCAAGTCTTGGAGTGGGGCTTTTGCCCGCAGCCCGGCTTCGAAATCGGCCCAATGGGCCTGAGCGATGCGCCAATAACGCCCGATTTCGTCGCGCAAATCGAGGCCCTTGGGAACCCCATAGTCGTCGCTCTTTTGGTGCTCGGCCAAAACACCGGCCACCCGAGCCAACCAGTCGGCCGCCAAAAGCCCACCTTCGATGGAAATCGTGTCGAAACCGAGCAACGAATCGTTACGCCGCAGGGAAGGACCGGTGCGTTTCACGAATTCCTCCGCGCGGTAATCGGAAGCCGGCCCGGATCTTCCGTGGTAACCTCCGTGGTAACCTCCGTGGTAACCTCCGTGGTGACTTCCGTGGTGACTTCCATAGTGACGTATTTCACAGAATCCATGACCTCACCCCACCTTCGGCAGCAGTACGAACACGCCGATGACGTCGGGTTGCGGCAGGGCACCGACGTCGATACTCCGTTCGTGGGTTTCGGTTTTTTCGTCGCGGCGGGCGGCGGCGCGGACTCGCAGGTGGTCGTCCTTCAGCGCCCCGGCCCGTTGGGCGGCGAAGCGGTCCAGCGCGTCCTCCCGTTCGTTGACCAGCGCAAGCGCCCGGGAAACCTCGCGTTCGCGTACGTGCGCCGGCACGTCGCCTGCGGGCGGTTCGGCCAAGAGGCGTATCGTTTGGTCCGGCTCCAACATGTCTCCCGATGACCCAACCCAGGCGAGACCCGTGGCTTCCTCGACCACCAGCAGGGTTTCTTTGCGCCCGCGGCGCTGGATCAACCGGTGGCGAAGGCGCAGCAACACCACCGTGGTGCGGGCCTGTACGGCGCCCGATACCCAGCAGCCCACGCGCCCCAGTACCGCCCGGGAAGCTGGGTCGCCAAACGGTGTCAGGCTTCGTTCGAGCAGCGTTTCGGCCAACACGGCGACCAGGGGGTGGCTGCGTTGCACGGCGCGGTATCCCGGGGGAGCCGGGTAGCGGAAATCGATGTGCAGTGCGCCGACAAGTCCCACGGCTTCCAGGCGTTCGCGCACATCGTCGGGCAGCGGCTCCGTGGGTGCTTTGAAACCACGGCGTTTGGGTTCGAGTCCCGATCCGAGGCGGGCCAACGCCCGGTCGACGAACCGTGAGACGTCGTCGCGCCCGCCAAGGGCGGCGAGGCTTTTGTGCCACTCGGGCAGCACATCTTCGGGTTTGATCCGCCGCTGGGCGAAAATCGTTCGGTTGGCTTTGGCTTTGTCTTCCGCGGATTTCCATTTCTTTTCAAAAAGTTCCAGTTGGTGGGCATTGCCCGTGGCAGACGCCCCGCGCCGTTTCAGCAGCACCGATTCGAGCAAGGCCTGGGTCAGCGAAAACCCTTCGTCGGGCACCGGAACCGGCACTCCGAGTTCTTTGCGGATACGTTCGGCTTTGCGGAGGATCACGTCGAGAACGGCGCCGTCGACCGGGTTGTTGATGCCATACATGAGCGTGGCCCGGACCGTGGGGCTGGTTTGGCCGAATCGGTCGACCCGGCCTTCGCGCTGTTCGTGGCGGGTGGGGTTCCAGGACAGATCGTAATGAATGACCGCGTCGAAGTGATCTTGCAGGTTGATGCCTTCGGAAAGGCAGTCGGTCGCCACGAGCACGCGCGGTCCGTCGATTTCTCCGAGCCCGGCGACGCGCAGTTGGCGTTCCTCGGGCGGCAACTCCCCGGTGATGACCTCCACGAACACGCCGTCTAGGCGCTTTTCCAGGTGTTTTTTCAGGTAGTGGGCCGTGGCGATGTACCGGCAAAACACGACCGGATGGAACCGGTGGCTCGGATCACCCAGCAGTTCGGCGATGTGATGGGACACGACTTGCAGTTTGGGGTCACCCGATTTGCGCGTTAAGTCGTCGGCCAACTTAACCAGGGTGGCCAGGGCCGGATCG
Organism: Myxococcales bacterium; assembly: GCA_013360285.1. GTDB lineage: Bacteria > Myxococcota_A > UBA9042 > JABWCM01 > JABWCM01 > JABWCM01. The sequence goes on along the minus strand of JABWCM010000036.1, from coordinate 11,259 downwards.
TCGTTGGCTGCGGGCGGTTCGACGTCGTCGTCGATGAGGCTGTCGGTGTCGCCGTCGAAGATGCGGCTGAGCAATTCGGCGCGTTCTTCCGGCGAAAGCTCTTGCCCGGCGCGGGTTCGAAGCGCGATGGATGCGGCCATGGGGCTGGAGGCGGCGCAGCGTAACAACGCCAGAGTTCCCCAGAAGTTGAGGCGCTGTTTGTGGGCATCGCCTTCGCCGGCGGCGACCATTTCGGCGCAGTAATCGAGGACCAGGTTGAAAAACGCCTCCCAGTCGCCGGTGAGTTTGTAAGTGAGTTCCCGGGTTTCGCGTTTGGGGAACAGGTCGGACTCCTGCCAGTCGGCGATGTCCGGGCGGCGGCGCTGAACGAAGTGGGAACCCAGCCGAGACCGCAGGCGGTCGCGCTCGGCGCCGGTGGCCTCCTGGAGTTGTTCAAACTCGCGGTCGAGCAGTCCCAGGAGTCGATAAAAGGCGCCGTCGTCGCCGCTGTGCGGGGTCGCGGTCAAAAATACCATGTGGCGGTTGGGATCGTCGGCCAGGTCGCGGAGCAACTCGTAACGCTGGTGGCGGCCCTGGCCGTTGCCGACGCAGGCATGGGCTTCGTCGATGAGCACGAAGTCGGGGCAGTGAGACAAAAAGTAGGCGCGCCGGTCCTGGTTCTTGATGTAATCGAGGCTCACGATGGTGTGGGGGTGGACGTGGAACAAACTTTCGCCGGGCGGGAGCCCGCGTTCCAGGCGTTTGGCGCTCGCTGCGGTGACGGGGACGGCCTGCAGGTTGAAGCGGGCTTCGAGTTCGGTCACCCACTGGTCGACCAGGTGCGGCGGGCACAGAATCGTGCTGCGGTCGATGTCGCCGCGGTCCAAGAGTTCCCGCAGGATCAGCGCCCCTTCGATGGTTTTGCCCACGCCGACGTCGTCGGCGACCAGCAGGCGGACGACGTCGAGTTTGAGCGCCATCAGCAGCGGCACGAGTTGGTATGCGCGCGGTTCGACGGCGATTTGCCCAAAACTGCGAAACGGGCCGGCTCCGCGGCGGGTCGACAGCAGCAGCGCATCGCGCAGGAGCAAGGCCGCGTCGTGGCCGCCCAACAGGCTCGGGTCCGGCGACGGAAATCGGGCCGGGACCACCGGCTCGGCCTCCAGCGGCAAATACAGGAGCGTCTGGTCCTCTTCGGAGCCGGAAAGGGGACGCAGGCGCAGGGTATCCATCGAACTGTCCGGGAGCACCATCCATTCGCGCCCACGCGCCGAAACGAGCGTGCCGGGGCTGAAAACCGTGTCGATCATGAGGATCTCCCCAAAAGTTTTGCGAGGTGGAGAAAGGATTTATGCCACAGCGAACGGTCGCGAAAGTCGATGACCTCGAAACCCCAGTCGTCGAGTTGGGCGGCTGTTTCGGGAGCCAGGTCGTCCGCAATGGCGATGACGTAATGGCGCCGCCAAACCCAGGGAAACGTTGTCGCGCCGACCGCCAGCGGCTCGGCATCGGCCGGGGGCAAACCGCGGGTTTGGGCTTCGTGGGCCCAGTCGCCGGCGGCTCCGGGTGCTGTGGCGTCGAGACCATGGGGCGGCGGAGTCGGCGTCGTTCCGACGTGCGACATGGCCAGGCGCAGCAACAGACCGCGCACCTCCGGGTCCCGCCGGTCGATGAGTTCGTGGTCGGGCTGATTGAAATAGGACAACAAACACCGGTAGCAGGCGGCGACGCAGGCGGCGCCGGGCTGGTCGGCGAGACTAGCCGGGTCGGTGGGCACGCTGCCGGTGTCAGGAATGTCGAAGTGCATGATCTGCAACGCTTTGCGGGCGACGGTCGCCAAATGGTCCGGCTCGGCGGCCAGCCGAATCAACACGCCGGCTCCGCCTTCCGTGGCTTCGTAACAGAGAAATCCTTTACGAACGGCGCGCGACGGCATGGGCTCGGCCAAAATTTCCCCTTCTTCCAGTTGAAAGATGGCCTCGGTGCCCCGCAACAGCGCGTGTTGTAAGGTGGCAAGCGTCGTGTCGGTCAACGGTGATTCCGCCGGCAGGATATGCAGGGCGTTTTTGCGGTCCTGGACGCTTGGAACGATCCACTGGCGAGGTGTGGCGGTGGGGTCGGGGTTGTCGTCGTCGTCGTCGTCGTCGTCGTTTTTGGCCCAGTAGCCAGTCACCGGGTCGATTCGGAAACCCAGGGTCTTTTTGTCGGCGCGGCGGCGTAAACCCTTGTTCAACCGGGTGATGGTCGCCCCGGCGCCGTAGGCCAACCGGGCGATGTCGCCGGCGGAGTCTGCCGCGGTGGCAAAACGGACGTCGAGGTCGTGGTCGCGCGTGGCCCATTCGAAGGTAGTCTGCAACTCGAAACCCTGGCGTTGGCGTTCTTCGTCGTTGGCCGTGATTCGGTCGGCCGGTTGGGTGGCCACGTTTTCGATGCGGTAGATGTGCTGGATGATGTCGGCGGTGCCGAGCCCGAAGCCGCAGGCGTGGCACATCGAGGTCTGATCCTCGAAGTGGCCGGCGCCGCAATGGTTGCAGATGCGCACCGATTGGGTCGGCAAGAGCATATCGGGACTGGCGGCGTCGCGCCGGCTCAAGGCAAGGAGGGCGCGGGTCACACGATAGGCGCGCCCTTCGTGGTAAACCAGGCTGTGGGGGCCAAATTCGGCGAGCGCCAGAAACCGCGGGCGCTGGAGGTAGGTCTGCCGGCCGCGGCCGTCGGTGCCGCCGGGAATATAGGCCATCAACGGGAGTCGCGGGAAGTTGTACCCGGGCAGAAACCCTTCGGTCGCGAGGTACCGGTACGTGTAGAAATCGCTGAACGAATCTTTGGAGAACTGCCCTGCGGGTGAGTTTACGGACCGTTGCAGCAGGTCGAGTTGAGCGATGGCCTGGGTGTGGTGGACCTGGGCGGCACGTTTTTCGACGTAAGGCGCCACGTAGTCGTCCATGGTGCGCCGCGCCGCGTCGCGCTGGGTTTCGGCGGCGGCAAACAGCGCGCGCCAGCGGTCGAAGGCCCGGTTGAATCGGCCGAAGGCGCTCGCGGCGATGGTTTTGGCGTAGGCGTCGCGGTCCGTATACCAGGGGGCCAACTCGGGGGTCAGTTCAGCGGCGACGATGTCCAGCACCCGGCCGATGCGTTCCGTGGCCGTGCGGGTGACCCGCTCGTCGCGCATGGCGGTCGTGAGGGTTTCGGACAGCGGGCGGGCGGGGTCGGCCAGTACCAGCAGGTTGCCGATGCCGGCGTCGAGGGGTTGTTCCACGCAGGAAAGCCACACGGCTAAAAGGTGGCTGTCGATAAGGTCGCGGTTGGCCAAATCGAAGAGCGGCGCTTTGACCTCGCCGTGCACCATGGCGCGGGGATCGCGGAAAAAGTACTGGTCGTGCGGGCTTTGGGACGAGCAGTAGGTCAACACAAGCGCCGCCTGGCCGCTTCGGCCGGCCCGACCGCTGCGCTGGGCGTAATTGGCGGGCGTGGGCGGGACGTTGCGCAGGTGCACGGCGTTAAGCGTGGAGATGTCGACACCCAGTTCCATGGTCGGGGAGCAGAACAGCACCGGAAGGAATCGGTTGGGTTCGCCCAACTCGCGGAGTTCGTTGTCTTGGGCTTTGAGTTCGGTTTGTTCTTTGTCGCCGTATCGGAACCGTTTCTCGCGGACCGCGCGGACTTCGCCTCGGACCTGGGCGGTGTGCTCTCGGGCCTCGAACCCGAAGAGCGGGTGCGACGGCGTGGTGAGCATGGCCGCGAGGTTGTCGTAGAGATCGCGGAAGAAGGCGTTTTTGCTGGATGAGGAACCGTCGGTTTCCGGCGGACGGAGGCGAAACAGCACCGCAGCGTCGTTGAGCCGCCAGCCGGGTTGGTCGAACGGGGAGTTGTCTTGGGAGAGAAGCCCGTGGCGGGCGGCGGCTCGGAGGAGATCACCGACCAGACGGTCGAATTCCGCGGCTTTGAGATTCCGAATCGCTCCGTCGCCGTTCCAGAGGGTGCTGTTGCGCAGGGTTTTGCCCAACGCGCTTCGGGAGCCGCCGCGCACGAGGAGGTCGGTGGTGTCTCGCAGCGAGGTTTCTTTACGCTTGGGCGCAACGACCATCATCCACCGGCAACCGCGGGGTCTCTCGTCGATCCCGAATCCCCAGGGCTGGCGAAGGCGGCTGTGGGACCGCGCGGTCAATTGTTCGAGGACCACGGGGTCCAACACTTGACTCTTGATGGCCATCCACTGGCGCAGATGGTCGAACAGGGTGCGGTAGAGGTGGGTGCGCACCGCGGGGGTGGCGCGTTGGAGGAGCGGGTGCGCGTGGTCGAATTCGGCCTGGTCCTGAACGAGGGTTTCGAGGCCCAGGTACTCGACCTGGACGAGTCCCAATTGTTCGAGGTTGGGGTTGGTGTATCGCCACCCGCGGCGTTGGTCGAACCAAACCCGGTAGGCCAGAACCTGGCGCAGCGTGGACTCGGCGTCTTGAAGGTTGAAGCCCTTGATGGTCGGGTCCTGGAGCCACTCGGCGCGCAGGGCATCGTCGGTGCGGTCGAAGCCCAGGGCCTTCTGTTGGGCAAGGCCGAGTTCGTCGCTGCGCAGGCCGCGCTCCCCCGCTGCCTTCAGAGCGCCCAGGAAACCGGCGCGGATGAGGCTCACAAAGAGGAAATCGTTGAAGTGACCGGACTGGAGTGCGGCGTCTTGGCGGTTGTCGGTAAAACCCAACAGTTTGCGGGTGTACGGTTCGAGGCCGGATCGCTCTCCGTGCAACCAGCGTAAGGCACTCGACACCAAGACCGTCGTTGCCGAACTGCGACCTTCGGCGGATAACGACGCCAGCCGGGTGCGGTCGCGGGCCTTGGCGCTTGGGGTGTGGCCGCAGCGCAGGCAGAATCGGAACTTGCCGGGAATGAACCAGGCGGTCGGGCCGGACGGAGACAGGCTTCCGTCGGGCAGAACCGTGATCCGTTGCACGCGCCAACGGCGGTAATAGGACGAAAGCCGGGCGTTGCCGGCGGCGTCGTATTCCAGCCAGGCCTCCGGGTAGTCCTCGTCGCGGTCGGCGAAGGTAAACTCGGAATCGCGGGTGCCGAAGACGGTGACGAAACCGAATTGCTCCGCCTCGTTGCCGGCTTCGTTTGCCGGCTCATCGGGACTGGGCGCGGGCGGGGCGTCATCGATGTCGCGCGGCAGCAGTTGGCGCGGACGGGTGTCGGTTTGAAGGCGTACGGGATGGTATTCGTGCCCACATTCGCGGCAGAAGTGAACGGGATACAGCCGCTTGTCGGGAAACCCGGGCAAGAACTGCTGGCCCTCTACGGTGACGGTGCGTCGGCCCGGCGGCTCCAGCGTGGCGTAGGCGTGTCCGGCGCCGGAGATGAACTGGTGCAGCTTGAACGCAAAAAAGCTGTCGGGGCTTGCGTTAGGACTACCGGTGCGTGCCTGTTCGGTCAAACTCGAAAGGAGCAGCAATTGACGAAGGGCGTCCCGGCAGGCGTCTGGGGAGCGGCCCGAATCGCGGGCGAGGCAGTCGACGGCTTCCGTGACGGTTTGGGGCCGGGCTCGGACCCAGCGATGGTCCACGTCGGAAAACGTGACACCCAGGCGTGTTTCGACCCAGATGGCCAGGGGGTGCTGGCGCAGCTCGTCGTTGGCGAGCGTCGGTGAAATACCGCGATCGATGGCGGGGCCCAAGGCGGAGGCGACCGAGGCGGCAGAGGCCATCGGATCGGTGATGCGCTCCAGGGATTCGAGGATCACGTGTTCGTCGGCGATGGGAACGGAAAACAGTTTGGATGCAACTTGGGCAACGGCGCGGCGTTTGTCGGTGGCTGAGCCTTCGGATGCCATGGTGGCCGATGTGCCGATACATTGGAGATCGCCGGGCTGAAGGCGTTCGCGGACGCGGCGGACGAGGAGCGCGACGTCGGCGCCCTGCCGCCCGCGGTAGGTGTGCAACTCGTCGAGAACGAGGAAACGTAAACCCACACAATGGTCGATCACGCGGCGGTCTGTGTCGTCCTGGCGGGTCATGAGCAGTTCCAACATCATGAAGTTGGTCAGCAGGATGTCGGGCGGATGGTCGGCGATGCGCCGGCGTTCGTCGGCGGTTTCCTGGCCGGTGTAGCGGGCAAACGTGATGGGCGGCGGGCCGGGGGCGTTGCCGACGAATTTGTCGAGTTCCTCGATTTGGGAGTTGGCCAGCGCATTCATGGGATAAATCACGATGGCGCGGGTGCGAGGGGTGCGATCGTTGCGTTTGTCGACGAGCACTCGATGGAGGATGGGGATGAAGAAACACAACGATTTGCCCGAGCCGGTGCCGGTGGTCACGACGTAACTGTGGCCGCCTTCGGCTAAGGCGATGGCCTGTTCCTGATGTTTGTACAGTCGAAGTGGCGAGCCCTTGGCCTGGAAAATGTCGGCGCAGGCGGGATGCAGCGCACCCTGGTCGGTGAGCGCGCGGATGTCGGTGGTGCGCTCGTAATGCGGGTTGATTTGGATGAGCGGCTCGGGCCAGTACCGCTCTTGTGCGTAGAGCTTTTCGACCTGGTCGCGGATATCCGGGGCCGCGATCGTGGTGAACGAAGTCGCGAAACGTTTGTAGTCGCCGATAACCGAATCGCGGAGGGCAAAAACGTCGAAGACTGAGCCCATAGCGGTACCGCTCATCGGTCACCTCCCTTGGCGCTGGGCGCGCCTTCTGCGGCATGGCCGGCTTCGACCCAAGCGTCGACCTGCGACAGCTTAAATTTCCAAAGACGTCCGACGCGGTGGGCCGGTAAGGATTTCGCCTCGATCCACCGGTAGATGGTGTCCTTGGCGACGCCAAGGTGTTTTGTGACCTCATCCACGGACACCCAGGGTTCTTGTTCGTGCATACAGGGCCTCCGGCATCCGCAGGACAAACGACGCGCCGCCCGAACCGCGGCCATCTCAACCGTGGGTCGAAGGTATCACGACCGGCGAAGAGCGGTCAATCAGGGCGACGATCGGTGAGAGTCGGTAAGATTACTCACACTCGGACAGTCGCCCTGCCGTTTTTTAGGTGTAAAACGTCAACCCAACGTGGCGCCCTGCCGTCTTGTTTGAGCCAAAAGGTCGCCGAATCTGTTCGGTAGGGGTTTTGTGGGAGAAAAACGTGTACCGAACGTGTTCGGTAGTGGTTTTGTGGGAGAAAAACGTTTACCGAACGTGTTCGGTTAGGGTTTTGTCGGAGAAAAATGGCTACCGAACGTGTTCGGTTGGGGTCTGGTGAGAAAAGAAACGGCTACCGAACGTGTTCGGTAGTGGTTTTGTGGGAGAAAAACGTTTACCGAACGTGTTCGGTAGTGGTTTTGTGGGAGAAAAACGGGTACCGAACGGTTTGAGCCAATAAAATCAATGGCTTGCGCTCCTGAATAAATCATGGTTGAAGCGTCCGGGTTAACCCCCGATGGCTAGTGCTCGATTTTTTAGATATGAATATCGGGTTTTTGCATAAACCTCGTTTGCAATCTGTGACGCCCTGTCCATTGCGCCCGCATCCGCAAACAGCTCTGCGGCTTCGAGTTGGGTTCTTTCCGCGGTATGTTTCAGAATCGGATGCCGTCGCATGGTGTTGGCCACTGCCAACAACTCTGCTGCGGCTTGGCATTTGTCGCCTTGGGCCGCGGCGATTTTCGATTTCAGCATCGGAGACAAAACCCGTTGGGCCACCGGGTTTTTGGACTGCTGCAACACATTTAAGTGAAGCTGTGCCAAAGAAGGTTGATTGCGACCGGCCAACGCGGTTCCCATTTCAAGATGCCATGCCAATGCGTGCGTCGGATGCAATCGTTCGGGTCGAAGTCGTTTCAGTTCCAAATAAGCCTGCTCGGTTTGTCCAAATTCGTTGAACCCGGATGCACGCAGGATTCGACAATAATCCACGACCGTTTTTTTATTTGTTGCAGCACCCATCTGTTCCATTCGGTCCAGCCGGTTCAGATACTCGTCGTGTTCGCCGCGATTGAGAGCATCGACGAGCGAAAATATCGCTTTGTGGTTACGCCGCAGCCTCAACCAGAAAAGAATGCCGACGTACACCAACACACTGCTAAGAAGAAGAAAAAGTTGAGTCGAGGCCGGCAAACGCGCCCAATGGTCGTTGCGAATCAGTATTACCAACGCCATTACCACCAAAGTCCAGGCCAACCAGATCATAACGCCAGCATGCCGGTGAATGGACCGGATAGTCAATGCGGACGGATTCGATTTTCTGTGGTAGTAACTTAAGACGGCACCGACCAATTGAAACTAGACGCCGTTTTGGTCGAAGTGATACCCTCCGACATAGCTACATACGACCGTCCCGTCCGTTTGGGAGAACATCTGATGAACCAACGTATCGTCATTCAAAATGCTACCGTTTTTTCCGGTGCGGACGAGCCGCCGATTCGTGGAGACGTGGCCATCGAAGACCATCGGGTGTCTACTGTCAGCGACACACCGCTTCCCGTTGGGTCGGAAGACTGCGTCATCGATGCGACCGGTCGGTGGGTGATGCCGGGGTTTATCGATATTCACACCCATTATGATGCAGAGGTGGAACTGGCTCCCGGGTTGACCGAGTCGCTTCGTCATGGGGTGACCACCGTTTTTTTGGGGTCATGTTCATTGAGCACGGCAATTGGCGACCCGGTGGACATTGCCGACATGTTCGCTAGGGTTGAAGCGATTCCTCGGGAGTTGTTGCTGGAGTTGTTTGGCAAAGTTAAAACCTGGGAGACACCCCAAGAGTATGTTCAGCATCTCAACTCGATGGCGTTGGGGCCTAATATTGCCGCGTTTATGGGTCATTCGGCCATTCGAGCCCATGTCATGGGGTTGGAGCGGTCGTTGACCACCGGTGAAAACCCGACCGCGCAGGACATGAAAAAATGGAGGGAATCCTTGAAGACTCCCTCAAAGCCGGGTTTCTGGGGTTATCTTACAATTCGTTGTCATGGGATAAAATGGACGGCCCCCGGTTCCGCAGCCGGATGTTGCCGTCTACCTATGCGAAATTTAAGGAATACCGGGTGCTCAATCGCATTTTGCGATCCTGGGGGCGGGTTCTTCAGGCAGTGCCGAATGTGTCGACCAAATACGAAGTGTTGGTGTACGGCTTGATGAGTACCGGATGGTTTCGGCCAAAGTTAAAGTCAACGCTCGTGGCGCTGATGGACCTGCGTGACGACCGGAAACTGCATCGGGTGGTGAAGGGGGTCACGAACTTATTTAACAAGCTGCTGAAGGGTCATTTAAGGTTACAAGCGTTGCCCAACGTATTTGATTTGTGGGCGGACGGCATCGATTTGGTGGTGTTTGAAGAATTCCGGGCGGGAGCAATGGCGTTGCATTTGGACGATGAGGTAGAGCGGCGACGGTTGTTACAGGACCACTCGTTTCGGAAGCAGTTCCGGCACCAATGGACAAATCCGTTGATACCCAAAGCATTTCATCGGAATTTTCGGTATTCCGAAATCAAAGATTGCCCCGACAAAAGCCTCATTGGGAAGTCGTTTCAGGACATCGCCGACAAACAAGGAAAAAGTGTTACGGATGTTTTTTTGGATTTGGTGGTGACGTTTGGGAAAAAGTTGCGGTGGTATACGGTGATGGCCAACGACCGACCGGAAGTGGTTGGCAGCAATATTGTTTTTGGGGGTGCGTTGATTGGATTTTCCGACGCGGGTGCTCATTTAAGGAATATGGCTCATTATAATTTCCCGCTTAGGACCTTAAAATTGGTGTGGGATTCGCAAAAGTGGGCCAAACCGATTATGCCGCTCCACAAAGCGGTGTGGCGATTGACCGGGGAATTGGCGGATTGGTTTGGAATCGACGCGGGGCACCTTCGGAAAGGTGCCCGTGCCGACCTGGTGATCATCAACCCGGATGGGTTGGGTGATAACCTGGATCAATTTGTGGAAGAACCGTACCCGACGTATTCGGAATACCGGCGGCTGGTTCGGCGTAACGACCAAGCTGTAGATGCGGTGTTTGTAAACGGACGCCGGGCGGTCAAGGGTGGGGTTCCCACCGAAGAGGTGGGTCAGATCCGGGGTTTTGGAAGATTTTTGGAAAGCACAGCCGGAGCGGGGTGACTACCATCTAGGTGGTTGGTGTTTTTTAGGGGAATTTTTGGCCAGCGGAATTTGAGCCGGATCGTCCGAAAAAATCCTGAGTCATATCGGGAATATGGCGCAGGGATTTTTTCGGGCGAGACGGCCAAAGGCTGCCAGGACAAAAATTTCATCTAAAAACACCAGCCACCTAGGGCGGGTTACGAGCAATCACACTTTTCTACGGCAATGGTTTTGGTTTGTGAGGTTTCATAAACAAAGTGGTGACCGTTGCGGATATGGGCTTGAGCCCACAGCGTTAACGAAAACGCGCAGGTGGTACCCAGGTTTGCCAACATGTTGGTTCCCGGCGGTGGGGTTGCGGTTCCGCCGGATACGGACTTATGGACGGTTCCGGGTTGTCCGTCGGGGTGCTGACCCATAGCCAGGATACCGGACATGGCGCCCAAACCCTTCACGTAACTTAGAGACCACCCTCGTAGGCGCTGAGATGGCTGCGACACGTCGACTCCGAAGTTCAATTGTAATGACGGTGTCCAGGGGATCACACCACACTCGTTGGTCGCCGCGGGGATTTGCAAATTGACCTCGGGGGGGTGGTTGTCAATGGTGATGACAAGATCACAACGGTCGGTCATCGGGGGAAGGGGTTCGTCGTCGGGCTCGGCGGTGCCATCGAGATATTCGATGCCGTTCGCTGATGTTAACTTCACGCCGTTGTGATCAAACACCTCCAGCCGCAAAACCACTTTTGCTGAATCCTCTTCCGTTACGTGCGTGTTCCAAATCGCCAACAGGTCTGGATTATACCAATAGAACTCGTTTTTGTTTCGGACCTCGTACAGCGCGTTGGTTCCTTGGATCGTTTGTGGCCCCAGGGCGTAACTTTCGGAAACAAATGTTGTTTTGGAAACCCGGGTGTCGCTCAGTGGCGTGGTCAGCGGGACAAAGTTCGAATCGCCGGATTTGGCGACCGATAGGCGATAATACCGTTTGGGTGTTCCGGAACTTAGAGCGTCACCGATGACACCATGCACCGCCAAAGTGGTGCCGTACGCCACGTTTGTGTCGGTAGCGTCTTCATACAAACCCGTGTTTTGGTCTATCTGATACACTTCGTCGTTTCCAATTCGGGTAAAAAACACGGGTGAGCCACTCTCCGACTGACAGTTGCCGCTGCCGGAGATGATTCGTTCGTCGTCGAGGTATAAATCGATATGG
>JABWCM010000035.1 GCA_013360285.1 Myxococcales bacterium | reverse complement strand
TTGGCTGTTCTCACCCCACGAATCGCCTCAAGCGCAACCTTGGCCTTCAATTGACTACTGAACACCTTCCGATCTTTCTCACTCATGGACCGCTCCTTCGTACTCGACACAGCACTCTTGTATGTCAACCTTAATTTAATGTCCAAAAAACGGGGTCCACTATAGTCTCGCTCGCCGTTATTTTTTTCCCAAACACCCTCTTAGACTCCGGTTTGCCGACTCCGGGTATCGCTCAAAATGCGGGACAGGGTTATGCCGGTGCTGATAAGCCCAATGCCGGTCAGAATGGCCAGACCACCAACTAGGCTCGTTCCCAATAGTATCCAGGGCATCCAGCTTTCAGGGACGATCATACGGTTTATCGCCATTGTGCGTCGTTTTAGGTGTGCCAGTCCGACCAACGTCGGTTTAATTTCCCCGATGACGGTCAACACGTTTTGGGCAACCTTTTGAAACATAGGTGTCAAGGACACGATCTGGTCTTTGAGTTTGTCTATTTCCGTAAGAATCTCTCTTCCTTCAGCGATTCCCCTAGTAAGACGCTCGTTTGCATCTGCCAAACCTTCGCCGCTTCCAAGTAGCCGCAATTTTTTTGAGATTCGTAAGATGTCGTCATTGGTTGATTCCAAACCTTGGAGCAAAAAGTCCCCCGTTTCCCGCGTGCCGCCCAGCACTGTGCCAATCTGGCCGGTAACCTCGTTGACCTGCAAGACTGAATTCCGCGCTTCGTTCAAGATTTCCGCAATCGACGTAAGGACGACCTCCGAGCGCTCCATCGTTGTTGTGGCATCGGTCGTTACGTCTCTTATCTTACCTAAACGTTCAATGATCGAATCCTGTTTGATGTGCACTATCAGAATGATGCCTGCCCCAAATAAAAAAGAAATGATTCCGACTCCGGTGACCCAGAGAGACGAAATGGTACGAAACGGTCCTGGCATGTGCTGCTCCTGTCGTAATGTTGGGCCAGCCTACGTTTCTCACAAACCGGCGGCTACGAGCGCCGACCCGCCAGCATCTTCGGGGATAGTAGACCCTTTTTGTCCCCTACAAGGCGCTGCCACGCTTCCGGGCAAAAAGGTCTACTATCCCCGAAGATGCTGGCGTCTCAGCACTCTCGCTCGCAAGCTAGTGAAAAATCCGGTCTAGTGTTTCCGATAATTTGCCACCAAGCCTCATAAATTCGTTTACATCGAATCCCCACGGTAGGACAATCCCAACAGCCTTGGATTAACCGATCGCCGCCTGATCTCATGAAGTTCGGTACACGGAGGATACTGGGGTGAACGGCAACAAAACGACCGTGCAATGTAAGTTGAGTTAACATTGTTGGCTTTTTGTAAGTTGGACTTTCATTTTGGTGTTTACCATCACACACCCCGTTCATTGTTTTGGGTTGACCCGTGACCGCGCGTCTGGTACCCCAACCAAACCAAACGAGTGGATCAGACGCGACGGCGTTTGATCGTGGATACCCCCCTTACCATATGAGGGCTGGGGCGCCAGAAACGGAGTATCTGCGGAATATCTTGGTTTCCGTGCACAGATACCGGTACCAGAACGGTTCTTATTACGTAGTTGGACCTTATACGCACAAATGCCGATGCAAGGTGAGTTATAGGCGGAAGGTTGTCTGTGATTTGGAACCGCTGATTGAGCGATGACGTTATGTTAACTCGAGTAGTCAAAGCGCTTTTTGGGGTGTTATGTTTGCTGTGCTCAAACCAGGCGTGGGCTGTGTGCCTTAGTCCACCCGGTGATATTGATGCAACCGGGAAAGCAAATGTTGCCGACGTTCAATGTCTTATCATCATGAACCTGTGGTCGTTGGGGGGTCAGGTGGACCCGGTGCCACAGTGCGTAAAAGTTCCGGGTTCTCCAGCGATCATCGCAGATCATAACTGTGACGGGGTTATCAATGTCGCCGACACTCTTCTTGCCATTAACTTTGCGTTGAATGTCCTGCTGGATGGTTCTATTGATGCCAACACGAACCAATGTGTGGATGCCTGTGAAGTAGACTCGGATGGGGATGGCGATTTTGATTTATTGGACTGCGCGCCGCTGAATCCATTGATTGGCAACAATGCCGCGGAGGTGTGCAACGGGTATGACGATGACTGCAACACAGTTGTAGACGATGCCGGATTGGGTTCGACCCAGGCCAGTTGTAGTGACGGAAGTGTGTGTACCGGGGTGGAAACCTGCGAGGGCCTGCCTAACAATCTGGGCGTGGTGATTACCGAACTGATGGTCGATCCGGGGAATGTCGCTGATAACCTAGGTGAGTGGATCGAAATTTACAACGGCGGATCATCTCAGGTGAACATCAACGGTTGGACGTTGACCGACGGAGCTGGCCAAACCCATTTGATTGCCCCCGGCGGTGCGTTGTTTGTACCGCCTGCGGGTTATATCGTACTCGCCATCAACGGCAACAAAACGACAAATGGTGGCGTTCGTGTGAACTACCCCTACACGGGGTTTGTGCTCGATAATGCCCTAGGCACCGTGACGCTGCTCGACGAACTGGGAGCGTTGGTTGACACCGTTGCCTACGGCGGTGCTACCGGAATTTCGGTTCCATCCGGCAAGTCCATCGCCTTGATTCGCCCCGATTTGGACAATACAACGGCTGCTTCGTGGGCGCAGTCAACGGCGGCCTATGGCCTAGGCGACAAAGGTACCCCCGCGGGTGCGAATTTTGACGTCATGCCGAGTTTCTGCGAAGACAGCGCCGACCTTTTCTGCGACGACGGCAATCCATGCACCGATGACAGTTGTGACCCCATAAGCGGCTGCGATTTCACAAACAATACACTTCCTTGTGACGATGGAAATCAATGTACCGTGAATGATGCCTGTGCATTGGGTACGTGCTCTGATACCGACCCGCTCAATTGCGACGACGGCGACGTATGCACGGATGACGCTTGCGATCCTGGCGTGGGTTGTGTAAATAACCAGAATACAGCCTTATGTAATGATGGAGACGCGTGCACGGTCAACGATTCCTGCGCTCTAGGTGTGTGTGTCGGAGGACCGCCGCCGATTTGCGACGACAACAATCTTTGCACCGGCGACTCGTGTAATTCGGCTGTTGGATGCGTTTATACTCCCAATAACTTACCCTGCGATGACGAAAACCCCTGCACGACCTTCGATGCGTGTGCAGGTGGTGTTTGCGTGGGAGGCGGTCCGTCGGATTGTGACGACGGTAACATTTGTACCGACGACTCCTGTGATCCGACAACCGGTTGTTTTACCATTTATAACAACGGTGGCTGTAACGACAACGACCCGTGCACGACCGCCGACGCATGTGCCATCGGCGTTTGTGTGGGGTCCGGCACCCTGAATTGTGACGACAGCAACCCGTGTACCACCGATGGATGTACGTCGGGCGTGGGGTGTTTCCACACGAACAACGCCGAACCCTGCAATGACAACAACTTTTGTACTGATGTAGACGTTTGCAGTGGGGGGGCCTGCGGCGGGGCTCCGATTTCTTGTGATGATGGCAACGAGTGTACCGTTGATGGTTGCTTACCTGCCACCGGATGTAGCCAAACACCTGTGGTATGTGACGACAACAGCGTTTGCACCATCGATTCGTGTGACCCGGGCGTCGGATGTGTATTTACGCCGTCGGCAGCCAACTGTGACGACTCGGATCCATGCACAGACGATGTTTGTGATCCCGTGGTGGGATGTATCAATCCATTGAATACGGCATCCTGCGACGACGGAAATATTTGCACAACCAATGATGCTTGCTCATCGGGGGTGTGCGTCGGAGGACCGCCGCTGGTTTGTAACGACAACAACGGTTGCACCGCAGATTCTTGCGTTGTCGGGGTCGGTTGTCAATCGGCTCCGCAGCCAGGTGCCTGCGATGATGGAAATATTTGTACAGTCGGGGATTTTTGCGATGCCGGAGCCTGTGAACCCGGTGGACCACTTGATTGCGACGACGACAATGTGTGTACCGACGACACCTGTAATCCGGCAGTGGGTTGCGAGTATACGTTCAACACGGTTCCCTGCGATGACAACGACGCCTGTACCGACAACACTGCGTGCGACGAGGGCTTATGTGAGGGCGTTGCAGTCTTATGTAATGACGGGGACCTGTGCACCGACGATACTTGTGACGTTGTTTTAGGCTGTCAGTTTCCAGCAACCAACTGCAACGACAACAACGCGTGTAATATCGATGACTGCGAACCGACGACGGGATGTACCCACGAACCGTTGGCTCAACCGTGCGACGACAACAACGTGTGCACCGACGATTCTTGTAATCCGGCCCTTGGGTGTGTGTTTAGTCCAAACAGCGCTTCTTGTGATGATAACAACGTATGCACGTCGGTTGATGTTTGCAGCAACGGCGCTTGTGTTGGTACCACGCCGGTCAATTGTAATGATAGCAACGTCTGTAGCAGTGACACTTGTCATCCCGTCACCGGATGTCAATATGCGCCGGTGACAGGATCGTGTAGCGACGGAAACGCCTGTACTACCAACGACACTTGTATTGCTATGGTTTGTACAGGGGGTCCTCCGCCGGTGTGCAACGACAACAATGGTTGTACGGACGACGGTTGTGATTCGGTGGCGGGATGTGTGTTCGTTGCGAATACCGCGCCATGTAGTGACAACAACGCGTGTACCGAAAACGACATCTGCACCAACAAATCGTGTGCAGGTACCACGGTCAACTGCAACGACGACAACGCCTGTACTGCTGACGGTTGTAATACGACCACCGGATGCACCCACGGGGCAATCAACTGCAATGACGGAAACGTGTGCACGGACGATGGCTGCGACCCGGATACGGGCTGTATCAACGCGCCCAATATCAGTGTGTGCAACGACAACAACGCCTGTACGGAAAACGACATTTGCGGTAGCGGCACCTGCGCCGGTTCGCCCAAAAACTGCAATGACGGTATCGCCTGTACCGTCGATGGTTGCAATGTGTCTACGGGGTGTACCAACGTCAAACAGAACTCGTTATGTAACGACAATATCGCGTGTACGATCGATACTTGCGAGCCTATCTTAGTAGGCGGCTGTAAGTTTACCCCCAACAATACCCCATGTAACGACTTCGTATTTTGTACGGCCGATATCTGCGACCCGGCGATTGGATGTACTCATCCCAGCAATTTTGGCCCATGTGATGACGGGAACGTGTGTACTGTTGGTGACGAATGTGTGGACGGCGAATGTGTTCCGGGGCCTGATTTGTGCCTCGTTGAGCAACTTACAGGGAATCAGTTCTGTCAGGTGTCCGGCGAACCCAACGATATTGTGGCCTGCCCCGTTCGTGTAGCCCGAAAAACAGTTACCGGACCTTTTGTTGGTGGTGTTTTGTTTACTGTTCCAACAAAAACTGCCGACCCGGTGGAAATCGTTTCGGTCAGTGCCGAGGTGTGTAATCCGGGATGTACAACCAAAGTGATGCCGGACACACTGGATACCGGTCATCAGGTTGCCGTGTATCCGACTGCTTATGACACATGGGCGACCAACAACAGTGGGTCGGTCTTGGTTTATGGTGGACCTGCAAGCCTGTCCGATGCCTACATCAATGCCCTTGGAGGGGTGATTGGTGACGCCGAGGTGGTCGTGGTCAATGTCCGGCTAAAACAGAGTATTGCACCCAGCGATCCCGTTAAATTAACACTTGAGAACGTCAGTACGACGTCTTTGCTCGGTGTGGATATGCAGACGCAGATCATCGGCGGGACCATCGTTGCCGACCTACCGTGCCCCGTCGCGTTGCAGGATGCCGACAACGACGGGCAAGTCGACACATGCCCCGCGTGTATCGGTGGGATTTGTGATGACCTAAATGACGTATTCTGTTTCGTCAGCGGCTTGACCGATGACGTCGTTGAATGTCCCATCGAAATTCTTCGGAAATCATTGACTTCTCCGCCGGTGGGAGGGGTTCAGTTTCGTGTTGAATTAGACGACGCCACAGCGATGGATGTCGAAACCGTGACGAGTGAAGTATGCCTCGACCCGGGCACTTGTTTTGATGTGGACATGCCGGGATTGTTGGAAACCGGCCACACCGTCGATGTCTATCCATCCAACTATGGGTCATGGGCGCCGCAACTGGGAGGGGATTTGCTGGCCTACGGTGGTACCGATCAGTCGCTTACGAATGCGTATCTCGATTCGGATAACAATCCGGTTGGCGACACCGAAATTTTTGTCGTCAAACTGCGCCTCAACCAGGACATACCGGCCGCCGATCCAAAGAAGGTTCGAATTTCCGGCCCCGCTGCTTCGAGTTTGTTGGGTCAGGACCTCGAAGCGGTGATGAACAACGGGAGAATCGTTGTCGGGAGCCCGTCGGACGCGGTTTTCTGTTCCGTGTTTGGTCCCGCCGGGTCGACGTGGTCTTGCCCCATTCATCTGGTTCGGGAAACGGTAGAAACTCCCATGGTTGCGGGAATCCAGTTCACGGTTCCTTTCTATGATCCGGCATCGGTCGATGTTCTCTCGCTGACCGCGTTTCACTGCGACGAAGATGGTCAATGTTCGGACATCATCATGCCGGAAACGTTGGACACAGGACACCAAGTGGCGATATCGCCGCCGCTTTATGAAAATTGGGTGCTGGCTGGATCGGCGACCGTTTTGGCGTATGGCGGTGATAACTTACCGCTGAATACCGCATTTCTTACCACTGGCGGTGCGGTGATCGGTGCATCGCAGCTCTTTTCGTTGCAGGGCACGTTGCTGGCCGATGTTCCGGCCGATGCGCCGTTGACCTTTCATTTTACCGGCACGTCGGCGACGACCGCTCAAGGAGTCGATCTCCAACTGAAGGTGCTGGAAAATGTGCTGATCGCGGCTGTACCTCCTGTTGACGAGATTTGTTGGTTGAGCGGCCTCAAAGGAGACACGGTGCAGTGTCACCTGCGGCTTGTGCGGCTATCCTCGTCGGTGGCGAAAGTCGCCGGTTTGGAAGTAGACCTAACCGTGGACGACATTTCGGCCGTTACATACACAAACCTTACGGCGGAAGTGTGTGCAAGTCCGGGGAATTGTTCGACTGTCGTTATGCCGCAGCCGCTGGAAACCGGCCACACCGTAGCGATTTATCCTCAAACCTACAACGGATGGACCAATCTTGGCGGCGGCAGCGTGTTGGTATTTGGAAGTGCCACCGACGGGATTACGGATTCTTATTATTCGACGGCAGGCACTTTGGTCGGAAACCCCGTTTTTATGACCTTAACCGTTCAATTAAATAAGTCCATCAGCTCGGCCAACCCCATGCCGGTGCGTGCAATCGCCAAGAGCGCCAGCGACTTATTCGGAATGGATCTGATACCGGTTATTCAAGACGGAATGATCGTTATCTACTAATTTAACTGCCGTTATTGATAAGACAACCAGGGGATTTCCACGATTCTTGTTTCAAAAAACCATCGGTCCCCGTCCGCCAATTGTGCGGCGGGGAACACATGGTCCTCGGTTCTTGCTCGGCCAATCAACTTTTGCGCCATTTCGGCGGTAAGACCTCGTATCAACAGATAGCCGCGTGCTCGATGGTCTGGTCCTCGCAAGATGACCTGCGGTGCGGAATCGATGGTGATTCTCCCAAATGATTCGGCCGGGCGGACCGTGCCATCGATATTCACTGACGTGGTTGCCATATCGGTGAGGGCTTTGCCCGGCATACTCAACCGTACCCGTGGTTCTTCGGAAAGCCACACGTCCATTCCCTGGGCTTCGCCGAGCGCGGTTCGTACCGCTTCCATCGCCGGATCTCCGATGGTTGTTACTTGAATATCGGCAAAGGACACCAAGGACGGATAAGCATTAGATGACGCGGATGTGTCGAGCACTTTGACCGCACTTTCCAATTCATGGAGTCGGGTTAATACAGGCCCGATATCGTTGTGCTGAACCCGAATGACCCAATCGGCATTTAACTTGAGTTTGGTGTTGGCGTTTTCAATTCGTATGACAGCCACATCCTGCAGTCGTATGGCTTTTACCCGTCCCGATCCCACTACCAGTCGTGGCAGAGACGCCAGGCCGGGTTTGGGTGGTAGTTCACAGTGTTTGGGAACCGATGCCCCCGCAAACAGTGAAGGTGGTTGAATGTGCCACTCGACACATTCACGGATTTGACCAAACGTCACACCGTTGGACTGCATCCGGACGGGGTCCAACACGATTCGTGTTGTTTCCAATACGTCACGCCGTTCCGTCAGTGCCCGGATTTTCGGCGCAGCTTTGAGTTTGGGCAGCGATTCGGGTGGTATTTTCTCGATTCCTCCCCAATTTGCCGGTGCCCGAAATGCCGCCAAGGCGCCCCGTGGTGCTGCAATGGTCCCGATCCACGTTAACTTAGGCACCTTCGACAACGCGGATATCAGGGGTTTCACGAGATCTGTGTCCACACGCCCGGCGTGAACATCAGGCCGTTCCACTTCAACCTGGAACACGCTGGGAGCCCCGGATACGACCACCACCTGCCCGAACGCTTCGTTGATTTGCGGTCGTGCTGCCACGGAGTAAATCGTTCCGGCGCCAATCAACAACAAACAACAAACATAGGGGTTTTTGACCAGGATTGTCATCGTTATCTAACCTTGGTTGTATTGTATATCCAACCCACGGGTCCGGTGTGTGGTATTGTTGACGGGCATTTTTGGCAGGTCGGATGGTCGCCGAATCGTCCCCAAAAAAACCGCTAAAAACACCATGCGCCTTGACCGTTACGATACGCGGCGTCCAGCGCCATGGCGTCTTTGGGTGTATCGGCACAGGCCCAAAATCCGGTAAAACGAAACGCTGCGAGTTGGCCATCGGCGGAAATTTGCGGCAGCACGTCTTTTTCAAAATTACAGGATTCGGTAAGATAATCGAATACCCGTGGCTCACATAAGAAAAATCCCCCATTGATCCACACATCCAGTTGTGGTTTTTCCCTAAATCCAACAACTACGCCGCTTGTATCGATATCCAATACCCCAAAAGTGGTTTCCGGCTTGACCGCCACCAGGGTTACAAGAAGGCCATGGCCACGGTGAAATTCGTACACTGCGTTCAGATCCACGTTGGATAATCCGTCCGCGTAGGTCAGTGCAAATGTGGAGTTGCTTAAGTGGTCGCGACAGCGGAACAGGCGGCCGCCGGTGTCGGTGGCCTCGCCGGTGTCGAGCGGCAACACGTTCATAGTTCCCAAATCCACCCGATATGGTTCGAAAGAATCCACAACTTGAATGAGGTCCGGTTCCTCTCTTTGGGCATACTCCAAATATTGTCGCACCTTATTTTGGGCGTAACCGAGTGCCAAAATAAATTCCCGGCCACCATGCCGAGCGTAATGGTTCATCACGTGGCGTACCAACGGAAATGGGCCAACCGGTATCAGCGGCTTGGGTAACGCGGCCGGATGTCCGGCCATTCTCAATCCCATCCCGCCACACAAAATCACTGTACGCACCGGCATACAACCCTCCGGAGATGTAAGTTGTCGAACACACCACTACTCATTTAACAGCATTTTTTGCGGCTAGGTGGCTGGTGTTTTTTAGGGGTTTTCACGACCCAGCCGAATTTGAGCCGAGTCGTCCGAAAAAATCCTGAGTCATATCGGGAATATGGCGCAGGGATTTTTGCGGGCGAGACGGCCAAAGGCGGCCAGGGCGTGGAAATCATCTAAAAACACCAGCCACCTAGGTGGCACGCCACAAACCGAGAAACATCCCAATCGGGTCATGGGTATGATACAACACATCTTGCGCAAGACCCATGGTCTGTGGACCCGCTAAAATCGCCGGCAGCGCCGCACAGAGCCTGGCCAGTTTACAGCGTAACCGTTCGTTTTGCATCACATAACCTACATAGTTCTCAATCGAATCCGAATTCCATGATCGGTTCAGGCGAATGGATTCGACATGCAGGTAGGTATTCAGCAAGTGGTGGACAAGCTCATCAAATCTGATTGGGTCCTTCAGAGACATTATATCGGGTTCTCCGCGTAATCGCTCCATGACTGCATCTCGATAGTGGTTTCGGATCCACGGAACGATGTACCCGTTGGCCATCACCAACTCCAATCGCTCCAACCACCCTGGCTTATAAGCTCCGTACGCCAACAGCAAGGCGTCGCCGATAGCCAAAATCGTTTTACGAACCCATCTCTGGTTCTGTTCGTCGGTCAACACGCCACGAGGGGCCAGTCGTGGATTTGCGACCATCAGCAGCAACGCCGCCCGGTTTATCAACAACCGCGTTCCTTCAAATGGTGGGATGTCTTCGGGGCGGTGATCCGGCAATTTCGCCACAACGGACGGGTCGCCCCACACGGTTTTGGCGCTGGAACGTAAATCAACCCACATTTGTAATGGATCCAGCTTTGGGAGTTGGTCTTCGGCCAGCAACGCAATTTCGACCTCGACGCCCAATTCCAACGAACAAACCGCGGCTACTTCATTCAATACGGCTCGTAGGACGCGGGTGCGCATCCGGGTGATGTTGTGCACAATAACAAAAAAATCGTAATCATTATACGGTAGTTCCCCAACCATAGCCCGACGAATGCCACCTTCACCTCGTCCAAAACCACCGCCGAGCCAGATTGTTTTGACTTCCGATTGCCGAGTTTCCCGCCGGATCGCCGAAACAACATAAGCCACATCGGCGCTGATTCGTTTTTCCAGTTCAGGTCCGCCATACAATGTAAACCGTGTTGTGGCTGGTTGTGTGGTCACCGTTGTATGCTCCGAATCCTGCACAAAAGCGCCCTTGCGCGGGCGTAGATGTCTGGCATGATACTGTCCAGCGTCGGCCGGTCGTCGTAGTTGGTTGTACGCAAAGAGCTGCGGTTTCTCAAGTCTCTACGTCGTCACCGTTGCATTGTGTTGAAACCAAAGATGACAAGAGAAAACAGATACCTGAAAGTGAGCCCTGATGAGCCATAAAAAAACCAACAACAACCTTTATGCACAGCCTGTGACACGGCTTGTTGACATGCTTGAGAGCCACGAAACCACATCGGTAACCATTTTGGAAACGTTATTTGCGCGCATTGACGTAACACAACCACAAATCAACGCGCTTACTCACCAGTTTCGTACGGAAGCGTTGGCTTTTGCCAAAATGGCCGACGACGCTCGCCGCTCAGGTCAAGCTCTCGGTCCGTTGCATGGAATTCCAATTACCGTAAAAGAATCCATTGCGACCGAACACGTGGGTGTCACCCTTGGACTTCCGAGCCGAAAGGGGCATCCAGTTAAGAAAGATGCAGTTGTTGTTCATTTAGCGAAGTCGGCTGGGGCTATTTTGTTGGGAAAAACCAATGTGCCCCAACTGTTGCTTGCGCACGAAACCGACAACCCCGTTTACGGCCGCACCCAGAACCCGTGGAACCTAGACCGCGGGCCGGGAGGTTCAAGTGGCGGGGAAGCAGCCGCCATCGCCTCCGGACAATCTTATTGGGGCATCGGCACCGATATCGGTGGGTCTATTCGTGTACCATGCGCCTTTACCGGTATCGCCGGACTCAAACCTACCGTTGACAGGTGGTCCAACATCGGCTGTCACACCGCCCTGATGGGGCAAGAGACCATCCGGGCGCAGTGCGGACCCATGGCAAGGACCGCTGAAGATGTCACGATGTTGTTTTTGGCGTTGAGTCCCACATTGCATGCTGAACATGACCCCGCGGTAGCTCCCTTGCCTGTCGATGACCCGTTTACCATTGAAATGGAAGACCTCCGTATTGGTTATTACGACACCGATTCTTATCTTACTCCGTCGGCTTCGGTAAGGCGAGCCGTTTCCCAAGCGGTGCGCCGTCTTGAGCGTCTTGGCGCTAAGATAATCGAGTTTCGACCACCCCACGCCGCAGAGATTATTGAGCTTTATTACGCAGCACTCAGCGCCGACGGTGTAGAAACCATCGACTTGGCCCTCAAAGGAAACCCCGTCATTCCTCAGGTACAAGCATTACGGCGTGTGGCTGGACTCCCGTCTCCCGTACGTGCTTTGGTTGCAAAAGGGTTGGCGTGGCAAGGTGAACATCGCGCCGGAGCATTGGTAAAGGCGGTTCGGCAAAAATCCGTCGCTGATTTGTGGTCCATCGCTGCCCGCCGTAATGCGATTCGTCTTTCCGTGCTGCAGGCTTGGGATCAAGCAAAAATCGACGCGATGGTTTGCCCTGCTTTTGCAACGCCGGCGATTCGCCACATGCAAGGTGGCGAATTCACGGTAGGTGGCGGTTATTCGATGCGGTACAATTTTTTGAATTTCCCCGCCGGCGTAGTGCCGGTGACGCGGGTCAAAGAAGATGAAACCGAACGATTGGAGCCCCAAGACCGGTTTGACCGGATCGCCAAGGAAGTCGACCGCGACAGCGCCGGGTTGCCGATTGGAGTGCAGGTGGTAGCCCGACCGTACCGCGAGGATCTGGTTCTTGCAGTCATGATGGCGATTGAGGCCGAATGTCGCGGCAGTGCGGATTTTCCGCATACACCGGTCGAACCTTAGGTGGGACCGAATTCGACCGGCCATAAACAGATTTTGCCAAATCTTGAGCCTGATTCAACATTCGTGACAGGCCGTTATCGAAAGTGGCCAGCAGCGACGGCCGAACTCGATTTTCGCCCACAAGTTGGCTACACTCGGACAATTCGTTTTTTGGGGGTAGGAGTGAAATCATGACCCGACGGGGTAAACTTGTTATCTTAACGTTAGGTTTTCTTATTTCCGGTACACAGTACGCCCAGGCCCAGGCGATTTTGTTTCAGGACACGTTTGAGGGTCCGTCCGCACCGTTAAACGGTACCAATGGCTGGAAATCCTATTATTGTTCCGATACTTGGCAACGCAGCAACGGTCGGGCAGCCGCATTGACCGACGACGGATGTTTTTGCGCACCCGGCGGCGGCTCAACATGTGGATTTCTCGTCACCACCGGCCAAGGGGGTTGCGGAGCATCCGATCCGATCGACAACGTGCTCATCAACGGTAATCCGGACTGGACGGATTATGAAATCCAGTTCGGGTTTCAGCATTCGGACAACGACACGATTGGGCTTGCCTTTCGCCACGTCAATTCCGCGAATATGTATTTGTTTTTCATGACCAACGGTTATGCGCCTACGGTCAACGCGTGCCAAACAGAATTCGTCGGGTCGCGGTTATATAAGATCGTTGACAGCGAAGCGACGCAGATTGCAAGCAGCGCCAAAAGTTACACGGTCGGCGCCAAACAATCGGTCCGAATTCGTGCCAAAGGCAACGCCATCGACGTGTTTTTGGACGCCAATGGTGACGGTTCGTACGGCGAAGGGGAGGTGTTGTTTAGCCTTTCCGACAATTCCAATCCGCTGCTCAACGGCCGCGTAGGGCTTTATTCTTTCCAATCCGGGCTTGTCGACACCAGTTGTGACGACAAGCCGTGTGGATTCACCGACATCGTGATCTCGGAAATCGCTGACCAACCGACCGATTCGGACGGGGATACGGTTGCCGACGCTGTGGACAACTGTCCTCAGCACCCCAATGTGGACCAAGACGACACCGACCAAGACGGAACCGGTGATGTTTGCGATGAAACCCCGTTTCCCGACGCCGACGGAGATGGTGTAGCCGACAGCCAAGACAACTGCCCCAACGAATCCAATCCCAACCAGGCCGATTTTGATTTGGATAACTCCGGTGATGTGTGCGACCCCGATGACGACAACGACGGGGTCTCCGACGTCGACGATGACTGCCCGTTTGTGTTTAATCCCGAACAAGGCGACTTGGGACCGGATTGTAAGAAGGTCGAGGAGAACGACGTAACTCCGCCTGAAGACACCACTTCGACCGGAGACGCGGGGCACACCGACGACTCGTCCGAGCCGGGGACCGATGAAGTCGGCGGGACGGCGGATATCGGCGCGGAAAAAGATAGTGGTTCCTGGGAAAAAGATGGCTTCCCAACCGGGGACATCGGCAACGATCCTGCCGACCTTGCCGGCGGAAAACCGTCCGGCAACGTCACGTCGGGGGTGATTTCCGCCGGCGGAGTTTCGTTTGATTCCGGAAACGAAGAAGATTCGGGTTGTAAAACGACTTCACCCCGTTTTCCCCGCGGGTGGGGGGGGCTGGTCTGGGGACTGGGTTTTCTAGGACTGTGGATGGTACGGCGGCTCCCTGGTTACCGACACCTGTCGAGATGACCGACCCATTTGTGCATCAACAACTGTTTTTTGGAACTCGTATGAACAGAACATCGCTCCAATGGGTGCCTAACTCGCTGTTGTGGTTGCATTTTCTGCCGCTGTGTTGGGTGTGGAACTGCGAGCCGGTTGGCGAAACACCGCCCGCTCCGGACACGACGTTGGAGGTCTCGTCCAGCGAATTGACTCCGGCACCTCCCGTGCTGGCCCGGTTGACGCGGCTGCAATATACATCGGCGATTTCCGACCTGTTTGGCCCTACCATTGTTGTTCCCGCGGGGCTGGAGCCCGATCTGGTTCAAGATGGATTGTTGTCTATCGGCGCAACGGTTTCCAGTTTGTCTCCGGTCGGTGTGGAAAAAAACGCCGATATCGCTCTTAAATTAGCGGATCAAATCGTTTTGTTGGATCCGATCCCAACGTTTTTTTGCCCCGATTCCGCCCATGCCGACTGCCTGGAAACCCGTATTCGCAACGGGGGGCGCCTTATTTGGCGCCGACCGTTGGCCGAAGACGAAGTATCGACGTTGCTGAAGCTTGGAAACGCCGCTAGGGCGGCTTTGCCCGACGATCCGCTGGCCGGTGAACGGTATGTGTTGGTGGCACTGCTGAGTTCTCCCTACTTTTTGTACCGCGTTGAGTTTGGTGAGCCGGACCCCGCCGTTCCCGAACACCGGCGGTATACGGCGATGGAGTTGGCCAGTCGGTTGTCGTTTTTTTTGTGGAGTTCGGTGCCTGACGATCTTCTTTTGGATGCGGCCGACTCCGGTGAGCTGCTTACCGAGCAGGGATTGTCCAAACAAATCGACCGCATGTTGGCTTCCCCCAAAATCAAACGTTCGGTCCGTAATTTTTTTGCCGAGTGGTTGGACCTCATTTCGTTGGATGAGTTGAACAAAGACCCCACGTTGTTTCCCCATTTTGCTGCCGACCTGGGCGCATCCGCCCGGGAAGAAACCTTGCGGACCGTTGAACACATCATATTTGAAAAAGACGCGGATATCCGCGAATTGCTGACAACCGAAACCACGTTTGTCGACAAACGATTGGCAGCGTTATATGGGCTGCCCGCAACGGTTCTCGACGGATTCGGCCAGGTTCAACTCCCTGATTTTGGCCAACGGGCCGGCATTTTAGGCCAAGTTTCCTTTCTTGCGAAACAGGCCCACCCGGTTTCGTCTTCGGCGACCCTTCGTGGTTTGTTTATCCGTGAACGATTGTTGTGCCAGCCGCTTCCTACACCGCCGGCCAATTTGAACACCGCAATTCCCGAGCCCGGCCCGGGAGCGTTGACCCTGCGGGATCGGTTGGTGGTCCACATGGAAGAGCCCAGTTGTGCGTTTTGTCACGCACAAACCGATCCCATCGGTTTCGGTTTGGAGAATTTCGACGGCATCGGACGGTGGCGCACTACCGACAATGGAGCCCTTATCGATTCAACGGGCGACTTGGATGGGACTTCGTTTGACGGCCCACGCCAGCTCAACATCGCGATTGCAACCCATCCCGAGTTCATTCCTTGTGTGGTTTCCACGTTTTATTCTTACGCATCCGGGAGACTGCCGACCAGCGCCGAAGCGGCTATGTTAAGTGAGTTGGAAGCTCAGTTTGTACAAAGTGGATTACGGTGGCCGGCATTGATGCGGTTGGTTGCACTCAGCGATGGATTTCGTAAGGTAGCGGAGGTTTCCCCATGATTCGAGTCGGTCGACGGTCTTTTCTGCGTGGCGTAATCGGGGGCACCGTGATCACCGTGGGTCTTCCGTTTTTGGAGTGGACCCACAAATGGATTCCTCGGGGGCACGCCGCGACGACGTCCGATGGGTTTCCTGTCCGTTTTGGATTGTTTTTCTGGGGAAACGGAATTCTCCCCGAACGATTTGTGCCCCAGCAAACCGGTGACAGTTGGGAACTCTCGGAACAACTTCAGCCGCTTAGATCATTTCAACAAAAACTGACCGTGGTCAGCGGCATGCAGGTGGCCGTTCCCAACGTCGAACCTCATTTTGCAACGGCTGCGGGAATCCTCAGCGGTCGTCCGCTGCAAAGCACGGGCGCGAACGCCACGTTTGCCGGACCATCCATCGACCAGGTCATCGCATCGGTTTTGGGGGAAGACACCCTATACCGGTCGTTGGAATTCGGTGCAGCGTCAAACAAGGGGTTGTCGCACAATGGGCCCAACAGCATCAACTACCCGGAAACCTCCCCGTTTGCTCTGTTTGATCGCGTGTTTGGCAAAAGCTTTAAGTTACCAGGAACCGAATCGGTGACGGACCCCACGTTGGCGTTACGCCAAAGTGTGTTGGATGCGGTAACCGCCGACATCAAAAAGCTGCAAACAAAGGTCAGCAGCAACGACAAGGTTCGCCTGGAGCAACACTTGGATGGGATCCGGGCACTGGAAAAAAAATTGGCCAAGTTGGCGGCCGACCCACCCAATCTTGCTGCTTGTGCATACCCCACCCAACCCGAACCGGATTATCCCGATATCGATGGGCGGCCGCAACTTCAGGAAAAAAACGCCGCCATGGCGGAAATCATCGCGTTTGCTATGGCTTGTGACCAAACCCGGGTGTTTTCCAACTTCATCACCGAACCGGTCAACAATCTGTTGTTTAAGAACGCACCCGCCGGTCACCATCAACTCACCCATGATGAACCGGGTGAACAACCCGAGGTCCACGCGATTACCGTTCAGTGTATCGAAGCATTTGCCGCCCAATTGGCGGCTTTGGATGCCATCGTCGAAGGCGAACAAACCCTGCTTGATCATTGTATGATTTTGGGAACTTCGGATGTCAGTTTTGCAAAACTGCATTCCGGTGACGACTTCCCGATTTTGCTTGCCGGCGGTGCCGGTAAGTTAAAGATGGGTGTACATTACCGGTCCCCCTCCAAAGAAAACGCCAGCAAAGTTTTGTTGACGTTGGCCCGTGCTGCGGGACTGGACATGACCAGCTTCGGTGATGCCGAGGGATTTGTAAACCAAAGTTTGTCCGCCATTGAGGTGTGATATGAGGCGACACGGTTTCGGGCATGGGGTGTACTGGGCGGGATGTCTGTTTTTGTCGGCGATTTCTTGTCAGGATTGGGACCCATTTGAGCCAGGCGGGGTCGAATCCCAGCCCTCGCAAAGCATAGACGACAACACGACAACCCCGCCCCCCAAACTCAATACTTTTGGTGAATCCTCTCGCATTGTGGGTGCTGCTCCGCTGCGGCTCATCGTCGACCAACTTCGATTTACCAAAGAAGATCCCAAAGGGGTGACCCTTGGGTTTGATTTGGATGGGCTGCAAAGCATCGGTGAAGATGCAGCCAGTTGTTTTCAAAAAGATTTTTCCGCACCCGATGGAACGCCCGGAGTCGACAATCAGTTTGCGATATTGGCCCCCCTATTCGACTTGTTTGGTTTTGGTGCGCTCGAAGGGTTGGTGCAAGGGGCTATTGAAGAAGGGGGACTGCTGCTGATTTGGGAAATCGAAGCGGTTCCCGGAGCCCCAGACCAATCTTTGTTGATGAGCGACGGTCCCGTTCAAGTCACCATTCGCCAAGGGCAGGGGGTGCCGCTTCTGGGGACCGACGGCAAACTTCTTGCCGGGCAGACCTTCAAAATCCACCCGGACTCGTCGGACACAATCGTTTCCGATGCGTATGTAAAAGATGGCTGGCTACACGTCGGCCCGT
This sequence comes from Myxococcales bacterium, assembly GCA_013360285.1. Classification (GTDB taxonomy): domain Bacteria; phylum Myxococcota_A; class UBA9042; order JABWCM01; family JABWCM01; genus JABWCM01. Next base: position 13,521 of record JABWCM010000035.1, on the reverse strand, counting down.
TTGCGGTTGTGGTCCCCATCGTGGTGTTTGGTGTTTTATATGAAGTCCCCATTGTGGATGCGTTCGCCCGCGCCCGTGTTGTCGAAGGGGGGCAGTTGGCGGATGGGGTGCTGGGAGGCGGCGTCCCCATCGTCGATTTGCTGCGTGTCGCTCAAACCGCTGATTTTGAGCAGGGCGGTATTTATGAGACCGTCAAAACCATGTTGTCCGGTATGGGGGACTTGGCGGCCGACGAAGCAGGGCAGTGCCAAAGGTTGTCCGCGGCGTTGCAGTTCTCCGCCGTCCAAGTGTTTTTATACAACGAAGCCACGGGGGCATTGTGATCGGAAGTCGACGGTTGTTATCGCGTTGTTGGGGAGGGCTCATCTTGTTGACCGCGGTGATGGTGACGGTCGTGGTGGGTTGTTCGTCAACGGATTCTTCGGAACCCGACACGGTAGGCCAAAAATCCGATACGGATTCCACGGAAAACGACACAGGGAATACCGAATCGAACTACGACACTTCTTCTAAGTGGGACACGGCAGACACAAAAGAGGTCACCCAACCGTTGCCTCCGGCGATCTCATTGGAAACTCCCGTAACCGAACCCGGGCCGTTCGCCGTGGGGTATCGACAGGAGTCCGTCGTTTATCAGGCGCCGGGAGGGCAGGGGGAACGTACCCTGCGCCTGGCGGTATGGTATCCGGCCACCCAGTCCGGCGACGGTCCACCCAAATATCTGGATAGTTGGACTCGGGACAACGTGTATCTGAACGCCGATCCCGCCTCAGGAAACGGTTCCCCGTGGCCGGTATTTGTATTTTCCCATGGTCATCAAGGATTTGCCGAAGCAAGTTGGTTTCTGACCGAATTTCTTGCTTCCCATGGGTTTATTGTATTGGCCCCCGATCACACCGGCAACACCCTCATGGACCTCATTGCCACCGCTCCCACGGAAATCTATTACCTTCGCCCGTACGATCTAAGTGCAACACTGGATTGGTTGGAAAATCTGCCGGCGGAACACCCTCTCTTTGGCCGTGCTTCGACCACCCACATCGCCGTCGGCGGCCATAGTTTTGGTGGTTACACCGCGTTTGCCGCAGCATCCGCAGACGTTCCAATCGATGAGTTGGCCGAAGCCTGCGCCGCCGGAACCGGCCCGTCCTGGGTATGCAGTTCCATGGACCCGGAAGATGCGTCGGTTTTTGCAACCGGGTTTGGCGACTTACGGTTTCGTTGTGCGTTACCCATGGCTCCAGGAGCAGCCGAAGTTCTGGGTCCCAGCGGGGTGGCCAACGTGGTGATTCCCGTTTTGTTACAAACCGGAAATGGGGATCGGTCCACCCCCGATTCCACCCAAGGTGACCCGTATTGGAACGAATTGTCGGGTGAAAAGGACCGCCGCGTACGTTATCTTACCGGTGGACACCACACTTTTTCGATTACTTGCGAAGTGCTGCCTTCACTTGGGGCAAACGACGGGTGCGGCGAGAATTTTATGCCGTTTGAGAATGCATACGATTTGGTCAACGCCTATAGCCTTGCGTTTCTTCGCGCTCATTTGTATGAGGACCCATCGGTATTGCCGTTGCTTGACGGCGAAACGTCGTTGTCGTCGGAAGTCATGATTGAAAAACACGGTCCTTGACGATACCGACCGAAACAGACCAGCCCGGTTCCGGATACACCCGCCCATGGTTTCACCGCCGACACCCCCTATCGATGATATTCTGACGTATTATCTCGCGGTGCTCCGCCATGAAGAAGCATTACAAAGCCGTCTGCGCGTGTACTCTCCTGGCCGCGGCGTTCATGTGACAAACCTCGTGGAACCGGGATTCGGTAGCCGTTATGCGAAACTGCCGATGGGGCCCGACCCCAGCACCGATCCGGTGTTTGACCTTTTGTTTCGTAAAGAAGGGGTGTTTGATTTTCCGTTTGCCGGCGATTTTCCCCCATTGTTTGAAAACTGGTTACGCAACACCTATTTCCGCGAACGGCGTACCACGATGGGGGGAGGAGAAGACAACGACACCACTTTTATGGTGGGTTTCCCCACGGTATTTTTTCCGACTCGGGGAGAAATCGACCTCGTCTTGCGGTTCCCCATCGCGGCGTTGGAATTTCGGGATGAAGCGCATAAACCCTGGTTGCCGCTAAGTTATTCGGAACGAAAAAAGGGGGTAGTTCGCCCCCTTCCCACATCTGTTGGTCTCGTAGGTGAAGGTTGGGATCCGTCGGAGCCGGCGTATGCCGTGCACACACAACTGTTGTCCCGCACATTTGGTATTTCCGAAGAAGATCTTGCCGATGTGTTTGCCGAAGACCGCCAAACTCGTCTGCCCGAGCCGGGCCAAATGATTCGTAAGTTGATAGGGTTGCTCCGAAATCCGGAAGCTCCTTTGACCGCTTGCCCGCCGGAACAAGAACCCGCTGCGTTGTTTAAGCTGTTATGTGAACAATTGCAGAACCGTACGTTGCCTGGGGGAGCCAGGGTATTTCCTGTGGCCGTGGTCTATGACGGCAATCAAAGTGCGGCAACCCGCGGTTTACAAACCGAATTACGAACGTTGCGAGATCGACGTGACGATGTGGGAACGTCCACGCCGTTCTCGGTGGTGTTGGCGGGGGCCGATTTCCATCAAGGGAGAGAAACGCTCAAGGGGCAACATAAGGACACCGAGCTGACTCCCGAGCAGGTCGAAGCGTTGGAAATTTTTCGCGATTCCGAATTTGTGGCCGTCCAGGGACCACCAGGCACAGGAAAAACGACATTGGTGATGTCCGCGTTGGCCGACGCGATGGTGGATTGGGCCAAGTCGCTGAAGGGAAATGGGGGCGTTCCTCTTTTTCGAATTTCAGTGGTGACCTCGACCAACAACCGGGCCGTAGACAATGCGATTCAGCCGTTGTCGTTACATCTTCCGCCCGATCGCCTGCCGTTGGCTTTACGTATCGGCAGCCAGGAGGTCACCGCAACCGTCACCATGGCGACGATTCAGCGGGTTGTCGATTGGCTGAAACGAACGGATGAGACTTATTCGCAAGCGGAGCACCTCTATCACGACGCGCGCCGTACATTTCAGGACGCCCTCCATTTTCAGGGTTCGAAAGACGACCCGATTGAACAAGCGTATACGTTGCGGACCGAGCTGGAATGGGCTTCGTCAACTTTGGAGAATTTGATTCGGAGGATCGAGCAGTCCGATGGAGAACCCGATTTGTCCGTACAACTGAGTCGACTGGAAGACGAAATTCGTACCGCCCGCCAGTTGAGTTCGTTGGGACGTCAAGTCGACGAGCGGAGTTGTGTGTTGGCCGAACGGAATCGCCGCGGCGGCGCAGCGCCGGCTTCAAAAAAACAAAAAGAAACACTTCGTACATTTTTAGACACCAAGTTTTTGCCGTTGCAGGACCAATGGTTGGAATTTCTAAGAGAAATAGGAGAAACCAAACTTCCCGAAAAAAGGATTGGAGGGGTGGACGTATTTACCTCCACGTTCTCAAAAGACGATGTGTTGGAACTTCTGGATGAGGTGGATGATCAATTGACCACGTTGTTGTCCGATTTGGACACGCGCGTCAAAACCGCGGTCAGACGTGTTACGCGATTGCAGCGAGAGATACACGACCGGGAACAAAAGACGGTGCTCCAAACAAAGGTCGAGCAACTGCAAGCGGCCGTCGCCAACCTGCCGGATTCCGATCGGTTGTTTCGCGAAGGAGCCAAACGGCGTTATCGGTTATTTGAGTTGGCTTGTCGGCTGCGGGAAGCCTGGGTCTCATTACATCGGCGGGAAATCGAGGCGTTATGTGAACGTACCAAGGACATGATTTCTCAGCGGAAAACGGTTCGCCCCCTCCTGGAAAAGGACGATGGTACCATGTTGTCGCTGGGGCATCTGTTTCCTCTGCTGGGGTGTACGTTGCTGTCGTTTAGCAACGCCTTCGGACTACGTAAAGATGTGATCTCTCAATTGATTGTGGACGAGGCGGGGCAATGCCACCCCGCGTATATTCTGCCGGCCCTGGCGCGTTCTCGCCGGGCGATGGTGATAGGCGACGTTTTTCAATTGGAACCCGTCATACAACTTGACGAAGAAGAAGAAACCCGGGCGCTCCGCCGCGCAAAATGTCCGTCTGCCACGCCGCAACTCCACCCATTTCGTGCTTTGGCGGAAAATCCGACGTCGGCCCAAACGTTGGCAAACCGGGTATGTGAACGGGTCATTTCGCTAAAAGAACATTATCGCTGCCAACCGCAGATAATCGGTATTTCTGATCGGTTATGTAACTACGGATTGCGCGTAAAAACAACCCCAAAAAGTTATGTGGAACGAGTGCCGGAGTTGGTTTCCCCGGTCATTTTGGTGCCGGTTTCCGGCACACAAGAAAGGGGGCACGGCAGTTGGCGGAATATGGCGGAAGTGGAAAGGGCGGCGCAAATCGTCGCGGGGTTGGTCAACCGGGGTATTCCCCACGAAGAAATCGCCGTATTGACTCCCTACCGGGGTCAATTGCTGGCGTTAAGACGCCGACTTTTTGGCCTTTTCGGTGGTCATGAAGCACGGGCTGGGGCAGACGAGGTGGATTTGGAGTCGTTTTTAGAACGGGGAATTGCGTTGGGAACGGTGCACCGGTTCCAAGGAGGAGAACGGGATATCGTTCTTTTTTCCACCACGATTACTCACCCACGGTCATTGTTTTTCTTAAATGACCGAGTCAACTTGGTCAACGTCGCGGTTTCTCGGGCAAAAGCCCACCTGATTGTTGTGGGAAATCCCCATGTTTTGTCGCAGGGGCAAGTAACGCGGGAACTCGTCACCCAGGTTGGAACCAAGTGGCCGGAAACGTCCAGTGGATTGTTGTTGTAGTGCCAATGCCGCCCGACCTTTACAAATTGCGCCAACCGCTGTACGAAGGAGTCGGTTGGGGCATCGGGGCAACTACAACAAACCATGGATAGGGCTTGCGGGTCACGGTCGGTACCTCCAAATGCCGATGTAACCCGCGCCACGGTGTTTATGTTTACATAAGGAGCTAAGTCATGTTTTCAATTCCGTTTCAACTTTCGCGAAAGACGACCATCCAGAAAGATATTACCGAGGTTTTTCGGGCAGTTGGGGATTTTCAAAGCTGGCACCGATGGTCGCCGTGGTTTTGCCAGGAACCGACTTGTTCCATTACCATTGAAAAAACGGCTGGCCAGGTGGGGCATACCCAGAAATGGGAAGGAGATCTGATAGGCTCAGGCGTCATCACCATTAGCGCGGTCCAATCCAATGAGAGTCTGGATTATGACCTTATGTTTCTTAAGCCGTGGAAAAGCCAAAGTAAGGTGGGATTTCGATTTACCCGCACCTCAGGCGGCACGGTTGTTGAGTGGTGGATGCAAGGAAGTCTCCCCATATTCCTGTTTTTTATGAAAAAGATGATGACGGCATGGGTGGGTTCCGATTATCAACGTGGATTGTCCATGCTGAAGGAACACCTCGAAACGGGGGTCGTCCCGACCTTGACCAAGGTCGATGGTGTTGTCTCCCGCCCAGCGCGGTTTTTTATCGGCAAACGGCGTATGTGCGGTTTGTCGGATATTGGACCCTTTATGGAAAAAGACCTGGGCGATATGGAGCGGCTGGCCCAACGGATCAATCTTCCCAAACCTATGGAAACCTTTTCGATTTACCATCGTTTCGATATGGTCAAGGGAGAATGTGAATATACCACCGGTTATTTTTACGATTCACCCACTGAGCCCCACGCTGGATTTGAGGTGGGAAACGTTCCCGCTCACCTTGCTCTTCGTGTAGAACACCAAGGCGCTTATCGCCACCTTGGTAACGCTTGGGCGGCTGCCATGGGATGTTCTCGATCAAAACACAAAACCAATCGCCGTGTCCCCATGTACGAACTATATCTCAACAGCCCCAAAGATGCGGCGGAAAAGGACCTACGGGTCGACATTTACGTCCCCGTCAAACGTTGAGTCTGAGAGGGTCAGCGGAAATAGATAAGTGAACCCTGTTCGGCTAATTTAGGCTGCCTTGGCCGGGACCCGACTGAGGTATATTGGGAATACTCGTTCACTCGGAGGAACAGGATCATGAACCGTACAGAGCGGCTATTCTGCATCTGTTTTGCCCTTCTGATGGCGATCACCGACCCCGTTTTGGCGTTGCCGTTCGGCGACATCAACTGCGACAACAACGCCAACATTGTCGACGTTCAACTTGCCATCGTTGCGGCGCTGAATGCGACGTTGTCACCCGAATTGGATACCAACGGAAACGGTTATCCCGATGGATGTGACTCCTTGGCCGCCGTTACTTGTGGGGCTGGGACGGTGCTGAGCGGAGACGCCTGTATTTGTGGGGAGTGCGGCAACAACGGGCAACCCTGCGACGACGGCAACTCCTGCACCACCGGCGAGACCTGTTTTCAGGGCGCCTGCACCAATGGCGTCGTAATCAATTGTGACGACGGAGATGTCTGCACCGCCGATTCTTGTCTACCGACAAGCGGCTGCATTCACCCAAAAAGCCCGGGCTGTGGTGGAACGTGTGAGCCCGAATTGGAAAGCCTGGTATGGACCGAAACCATTCAGTTCGGTCGCGGATACGCTGCCGGGGCTGACATTCAATATGGCCTGTTGTACGTTGCCTGGGAAACAAGTTTGCAGATTTATGATGTTTCGTTGCCGGCTAACCCGACCCCGGTCGGATTGGTTCAAACCCCCGGTGTGGCCTATGATGTGGAGGTGTTGGGCAATATTGCTTATGTGGCGGATTTGGCCGCAGGTATTACGCTTATCGACGTGTCGAATCCCAACACACCTATGGTGATCAACACGTTGCCTCTCAATGACGCGTTCTCCGTGGTAGGGAAGGGGACAACGTTGGTGGTGTCCACCTACGCGGCTCTGATCATTGTCGACGTGACCAACCCTTACGCCCCCGTTGTTGTGGCGACATACCCCATGGCCGATGGGGCGGGATATCTTTCTTGGGACCAAGATATCTTAGCCCTAGCCAACGGGCTGACCTCGTTGGTATTGCTGGACATGGCAGATGTGTCCGATCCCGATATCGTGTATTCGGGGACCAGCGGATCCACCTATGCGGTACCCGTGGTTCATGGCGACTACCTGTTTGTGGGGGGCTATTATGACGGGCTCAAGGTGTACCACATCGCCGACCCCACAACACCCCAACTCGTGTTTTCGGAGCCCCCTAAACCCATTAATGACCTGATGGTGATCGGAAACGATTTGTTGCTGGTATTACAATATGACGGCAACGATCGTGTGCTCAATATTTCGAATCCCGCGCTGCCGGTTCAGGTGGGTACCCATACCGGCCCATTATATGGATTGTGGGCATTGACCCATCTGGGTGATGTAGCGTTTACCACCGGTACCGACGGCGTGACGATCATTTCCTTAGCCAACCCAACGGCAGGTGTGGATTTGGCCACCGTCGGTGAGCCGGGTGCCGCGGAGGAGATCGTCGTTCAATCCAACATCGCCTATATGGCCGACCAGGATCTGGGTCTCCGCATACTCGACGTCACATCCCCCGAAACTCCCATTCCGCTGACCACCGTCTTAGCAGTAGCTCCGGCTTATCACGTGCACGTGTCGGGAAACATGGCTTATGTAAGTGGAAAAGACGGTACTACGGTGACCGCGCTCAACGTGTCCAACCCGGCGGCTCCGGTAGTTACCGCGGAGTTTGGCCCCGTCGAAGTTTGGATGACCCAACGGGTTGCCAATCGGTTGTATGTAGCCGAACACCACGGATTCCGGATTCTCGAAGCAGGAAACCCAGCGGCGCTGACCCAACTGGGAGCCATCGGCGGCAAAGGAGGGGGATTCGGATTTACGATGCAGGTAGTGGGAACCACATTATACATCGGCGGAAATCGATTACGGATTTACGATGTGGCGAATCCGTCCAACATCCAGTTGTTAAGTGAGCTGCCGTTGGCGGACCCCAACGACTGGACAAGAGCCCTGCGCATAGAAGGAAACCTGGCATATATGGGAAGCGACGTGAGCCAATTCCGGGTCGTCGACATCTCGGTTCCGACCAACCCACAGGTAATCTGGCAAGGCCCCCCGGAGTTTACGTATATGTCTGACATCCAAATATCCGCGGGATTGGCGGTTACGTCTCGATCCGTAGGCAGTATTGCTCTTTGGGATCTGACTAATCCACTGGCGCCGCAACTGCTGTCGGAATTGGCCACGGTTGGTTCCGCCCACGGACTGGCCAAACTGGGAGGTTATGTGTTGGTAGCCGACGGCGGCGGCGGCCTGGTTGTGGCCCAGATCGGGTGTCAGGATTTGTGAGGCCACCGCAAGGCCTCGAATTCGGAATCAAGGATGTCGGTGAGGCCACCACGAGACCTCGAATCATCGTCAACGACCTCGGTGAGGCCACTGAGAGGCCTCGAATTCGGAATCAAAGATGTCGGCGAGGCCACTGCAAGGCCTCGAATTCGAAATCAAAGATGTCGGTGAGGCCACTGAGAGGCCTCGAATTCGGAATCAACGATGTCGGTGAGGCCACTGAGAGGCCTCGAATTCGGAATCAAAGATGTCGGTGAGGCCACTGAGAGGCTTCGAATTCGGAATCAACGATGTCGGTGAGGCCACTGAGAGGCCTCGAACTTATCGTAAATGATCGTTGTGTGGTCATCAATTGGTGTCGACGTGGTCTTAACTGCTGTACTTGGGGTGTTCGAATGACGTCCTGGTGGTCTTATGCGGCCACCTTCGGGTGTTCGAATGGTGTCCTGTTGGTCTTATGCGACCACCATTGAGTGTTCGAATGGCGTCCTGTTGGTCTTATGCGGCCACCTTTGAGCGTTCGAATGGTGTCCTGTTGGTCTTATGCGGCCACCTTTGAGTGTTCGAATGGCGTCCTGTTGGTCTTATGCGGCCACCTTCGGGTGTTCGAATGACCTTACTGACAGTCCGACCGAGCGCATCCTTGGCACTTTAGACCTGGGTTATGGTGTCCCGTATCCCGTAGTTATGATTGGTTTGGGATGCCAACGGATCATTTGGTCGCAGCGGTTGGTGGTGTCGTGAAACGGTGTGGTTTTTGTGCGCGGTCAACGCCCCGCACAGGGGTCGCCGGCGACTTTGCCGCCGCCGTCTGTTGGCATTCCGCCGATGGGCCGATCTTTTAGTGCGGCATTTTTGATTTCGATTCGGTTGTTTTGGGCTCTGCCTTCCGGGGTTGTGCCATCGGCAATCGGTTTGGTGGGGCCGAAACCCACCGGGAGTAGGCGTTTGCAGTCTACTCCTTTGGAAACCAGGTAGGCGGCTATGGCCAATGCCCGTTGTTCGCTTAACTTTTGGGCGTCGACATCACTTGTTCCACAGCATACATGGCCTTCGATGCGGAGGGTGGTAATATAAGACTTGGCATCAAGATAAGCTTTGATGTGATCCAGGCTTGCTGTAGACGTCGGTTGAATCGTCGCAGTTCCGGTTTCAAATTCAATCGCGGCCGGCAGTTTGAGACGATTGTCTTCGATATCAAACGTGGGTTGGGTCTGCGCCAATGCAACTTCCGCAGAGAACACGCCGGCGATGAGCCACAACGCAAAGGTCAGAGATTGTGAAACAATCACTTTTGAAACGGGGCGACAAGACGGTTGAACGGACTTCATGGAATCTCCTTGGTTCAAGGGTTGGTTCATGGCACTTGAAGTTGTTGGTTTTCGATACTATTTGCGCGGACATAGGCGGGTCGGGATGTCGCCATTTGTGTAAACCGCACAAATTCCGGGCGTTTATCGATCATTCCGAACGCCATACCGTAATATAAGGTTGACGCCAAATACAAATCCGCTGCCGTGAATGTGTCACCAAACAGCCATGGACCTTTTGTAATCGCCTGCTGTAGTGCCGTGGTGGCCCGGTCATAATCTCCCCAACCCGATGAGGTGGTGTTGGGGGCAAGCCCACGCAGCTTTTCCACCATGACCGGCTCCAGCGTTGTGGCGCTGAACATCAGCCATTGTAGAAACCGTCCGCGGTGAACGTCGGTCGGCAATGGTGACAGCCCGGTATGGGGAAATTTGTCGGCTACATACAGCAAAATGGCCGCCGTTTCTCCCATTGAAACCCCGCCATCTACCAATCCGGGGACCTTTCCCATGGGATTGATTTGTTTGTAGGCCTCGGTGGGATGGTCTGGAGAACGAACGTCGATTCGAACGAGTTCGTAGGGCTCCCCCACTTCTTCCATCATCCACAACGCAGTAAACGCCCGAGTGCGTGGGCAATACATCAGTTGCATAAGTTGGTTTCCCTTTTTTTAGCGTTCGTCGTGTTCATTTTGTGACAGCGCGAAGACGAATCAGTTTGGGAACTGCGACCATCCCCGGGGCGTCTCTCCCGTCGACCAGCAGAATAGCTCCGTGGGTTTGGAAATGGTACCGTTGTCGTGTGACGGGACCGACGACAATCATACTGGCGGTTCCGATGTACTGGAACCGAATATCAGGTGCTTTGGCGACCGCCGGGGCTGATACCGGTGCCGATATGGGTGCTGTTGTTGTCGTTTGCGGTAAAGTCGGAAGGGTGTTCGCCGGTTTTATTGCTGTCGGTTTCGGATGGGTCACCGGCGCCTGACCGCAGCATGCCCGGACCGTTGTTCGTGATGTCATCGGTTTTCTCTTCCACCCACGGAACAGCGGGTGCGGTTGCTCGTTCCAACAAAATAGCGGCGCCGGAATAGGCGGCTACAGACAACAGAATGTGGGTGAGTTTTCCGCCAATCAACACAGAAACCGCGGTAGCCACCCACACGCTGGTACAGTAAAAACAACTCAACAGGCGCCCCCAGAACCCATCGGCAGCTAGGGAGCGCAGTTTCGTAAACACTTCATAGGGGCCTTCTTCGGCGACCAGCAGATGGGTAATACGCCACACCGCCAAACAACCCGCCAAAAAAGTGACCATTTCCATCGTGTTGAGTCCGTTGGACCGTGCGACAATGCGGCCTATTGGTGTCCGCACTGCCGCACGAATCCTCTTGCCGTACTATTTCTGAATGCCAAACACCTTGGTGCCGGCATAAAAATGGTGGATGCCACCATCTTGACCATCGGTGGCCCGTTTGGTGACAACCAACCCTACGCGGATGATGGTAAACGGCTCCGTGGCACCCAGCCAAGGGTTGACAGGATTCAATTGGGTTTCAACGTTGCCGTTGATGTCCGAAAACGGTACGTCGTCCGAAGTCCCTCGAAATAGGTTCGTATCACAGGCTGCCGGGTTATGGGTATAGGTGCCGCTGGGTCGTGCGGTACCGGGGACCTGCGTGGTAGGAAATTCCACCCCTTCATTACACCGGCTGACCGAAAGGTGGTAGCTGCCCACAAACCCTTGGTCTTGTTTGGCGATAAACCCAACTTCCAAGGTGGCCAACGAACCTTCTCCCACCGACATCAAGGTGCAATCCGACCCGGAAATGCTGACCGCGTTCCCGCCGAGGCTGATGGAGTGGATTGCCACAGTAGGGGTGGTGTTGTCGATATACAGGCGGACCGTGGCGTTTTTAACAGAGATGCCTGCGGCATTGTAGGCGTCGATCCGAATGTCCACGGGACCCGGAGTAAGACCCCAGGAACCTGTATGCAAAACCGCTTTGAGTGGGCGATCGCTGAATAAAAACCCTTCAGCGGGATCTTCGGTTGATTTGTAATAAGGAGCGTTGATGCTGCCTTGGTCGGGGACCTGGAGGAGGCGATCAAAAAACGGTCCGATTTTTTCGTATGCCACGCGGTATCGGGTTTCATTGGTGGTATGAAAGGTCCATTCCGATGTTCCAACACGACGATACCGAACGGTGTAGGCCTGATTGGCATGATTTCCGATTTCGCCCCGAACCCGCAGACCGCCATGCCAGGCTGCGCATTCGATTCCGGCGGGTTCTCCACCCTGGCCCGGGTTGGCGGTGCTGACCCGCCCTTCGGCACTGAGTCGTCCGGCTGCGGGAAGGACATTGACATTGCCAATCAATTCAATGAGCTCGCCTGTAGATGGAACCGCGCCGCCGGGAATTTTGCTTTTGGGGACGCATAGGTTGATGCGGCGAAGAGGCGTAATATTGCGGGCAACCGCGGTTTCAAACGAATAACCGGTCGGGTTGGTGGTATCGACGATCTGCACGATGAGATCGGGAAACGCCTGGGCCGAAGGATCTTCGCCCACCGCGGTATCCACAAAGGATTCGTTGCCGGCTTCGCCGTAGGAACGGGAAAAACGGAAAATATAGTTGCCGTTTTCGTCGGTCGTTGTGGTACCCAGGATTTCACGGTTTCCGTCACCTGTGTAAGCCCCCCCGGCCAATTCCGAAGATGTACGATCGTATTCGATAAACCTGAGTGCGTATCCGGCAAGTGCGTCGCTATAACATTTTTGTTTAAACAGGCTGTCGGCTATATCGTAAATCTTGGGTTTGAGGGTTAGAGAGATGTTGTTGGTGACCAGCCCGGATAAACGATTTAGTCGAGGTCGAAACGTGGGCACGTCCGATTCGGCGGGTGCGGCTCGGACCGGCACGATTTTGGGGCGAAATGAAGCTTCGTCGACTGTCAACCGATCCAAGTCGGGATATTCCCGGCGGACGGCGTCATTTAAGATAGGATTGGTCAATATTTCTTTAAGCTGGGGTAGGGTATCGATGACCAAATAGGGTTTGCCGCACGGGTTGATAAGACATTTACCCCAGTACATGCTGGCATGACCGTAAACGATATGCTCGCCGGGGGTTGTCGGTGTAGAGCAAGTCAATACCAGGTCGTTATAATCGCCATCGCCGCCCGAATCATCAGAACGGATGTCAAATTCAAAGGTTACGCCGGTTGTAGTCGGAAACTGAATCCGATCTTTGGACGTGGTCCAACTACCTGTTCCCGTATCGTGTTCAATTCGAATCCCCCAGGTCGTGTCGTTGACGGTAAAGGTTGTACCGACAACACCGGGGTGGATGTCTTCGGTGCCATCCTCATGCCGAACCACAACTCGTTGATCAAAAGCCGCCGCTTTGGCGGTAACTCGAACAGTCCAGGATTTCTGCATCTGGATCATGATGAAACTCCTTTGACAGAAGGGAAGCCCAACCGGCAGTTCGCGGATTTGCGAAAGCCGGCCCGGTATTTCAAACAACCGATGCGTCTCGTGTGGGCGCAGGACGTGTCATACTACGGACTTGTCGCATCTGCAATCCCGGTTTGGGAAACCGGAGAGGTTCCTGAATGGTTGTGCATTTACCTCAATACAGGGTAAAAGGGCGCTCGGTTGGACCGGCAACAGGGGGGCGGATGGAGTTGGGGTTCACAGGCTCAATGGAATCGACCATTTTTAAGAGGGTGTTTAAATATTTAATCCTGCTGCGCGAGCCTATAGCCTACTACGCCTGTTTTGTCTCGGTCGGCCCATCCTCGACGTGCCGCTTGGCACGCCTGCGGTGGGCCTTGGTCGGCAAAACAGGCTCGCTACGGCCATAGGCTCGC
>JABWCM010000311.1 GCA_013360285.1 Myxococcales bacterium | reverse complement strand
CATTGGCCTACTGCGTCGGTCCTGCCTCGGTCGGCCCATCCTCAGCGTACCTTCGGGTACGCCTCCGGTGGGCCTCAGTCGGCAGGCCCGCCTCGCTACAGCCACTGTCTCGCTCGCCGTTATTTTTTTCCCAAACACCCTCTCAGAAATCAAGTTCCAAACAACGCACGAATGAACGCTTCTGTATCAAAAGGCCGAATATCTTCAATTTTTTCTCCGGTTCCTACAAACCGGATGGGAATCTTCATTTCATCACAAATTCCTATCACAACACCGCCTTTGGCCGTACCGTCCAATTTGGTCAGTATCAAACCAGTCACATTCACCGCATCGAGAAAAATCCGCGCCTGTTGAATGGCATTTTGACCCATTGTAGCGTCCAGTACCAGCCACACCTCGTGAGGAGCTGAAGGAACCGCTTGCCCGATAACCCGATGGATTTTCCGGAGTTCTTCGACCAGATTTGTTGACGTTTGTAATCTCCCGGCCGTATCCGCGAGCAGAACATCGTACCCTTCATCAGCAGCCTTTTTCGCGGCATCGAACAGTACACTCGCCGGATCCTGTTTTTCTGCGCCCTTGTAAATATCTACGCCGGCGCGTTTCGCCCACGCCTCCAATTGATCCACCGCAGCGGCACGGAAAGTGTCGCCCGCTCCTAGAAGAACTTTTTCCCCGCTGCGCCGGTACCTGTCCGCTAACTTACCAATGGACGTAGTCTTTCCAGTGCCGTTAACCCCAACGACCATGACAATCCGTGGCCTGCTGACGACTTCTTTTTCCGTGCTTTGGGCGGCAACAAGCATCGCACGTGCCTCCCGTTCCATGTAGTCCCACACCTTGGTGCCGTCGGTCAGTTCCTTACGGTTCAAGCCGTCGCGAAGTCCCTGAAGCAATTTTTCCGTTGTTCGAACGCCAATATCGGCGGTGTACAGAACCGTCTCCACTTCCTCAAGAAGCGCGGCATCAAGCTGTTTTCCTTTAAACAGTCCACTCAGACGCGAAATAAATCCGTCTGATCGTGTCTTCTTGAGTCCTTCTTCAAAGGTCTGCGCCGACTCTACGAATTTCTTCTCCTGCTTTTTGTCGGGTTGTGCCGATTTTTCTCCTCGTTTTGGCACCGGGGCCGCAGTTTGTCCTTGCCCTTGCTCTTCGCGGGCCTTTCTGATTGCCCAGCGGGCCGCAGTTATCAGCAGAATGACGCCGATGGCGACCGCGACGAGGGTGGGCCAATCCAAAGCAGCGTCGTTGGATGTCGCGAGAATGAAGTTTGTGCAATACATTGTTATAACGTCGTTGTTCATGGGCGGCGGATGATAGTCTGCTCGCTTGGGGCGGTCAATCCGATCATAAGTTAATGAGCCAAATCAGGACCCGAGCTGTCGAGATTGGGTACGTGGTAGGTGACAAGATCCGAATGAATCGTGTTTTTCCTATTTTGGACCGGATTACACCTCTGTTATGCGCTCTTTGGCTCGTCTCGGAACCACTTGAGTCGTTGGCGATTGAGGTTCGTATTCGTGCGCGCACACAACTTACCATGGATGTCACACTTCATCGCGACGGGCTGCGAGTTGAAGGCGTGCTCCAGGACACCTCCGGTCGGCCGATCCCCAACGCCGACGTAAATGTGGGCGCGCAAGGCAGTGCTGACCACCTTACTGCGACCGATGGAGACGGGGTATTTGTAATCGATATCCCGAGCGAAGAAATTGACGCGCAGAACGGCAGCTTACAATTGCGCGCCGAATATGCCGGTGACAGCCGTTACGGAGGTGCGCAATTCGAACGTTTGGTTGATGTGCGTAAACGCGAAGTGGTCCTGTCGATTTCCCCAACAACCAATCCGATACCCCTGCTGGGGCCACCCGCCAGATTTTTTGTGGAAACCTATTCCTCTGGGGCACCGATAAGCGGCTTGAGCATTGTCGTCGAGCCGCATGGATTGACGCGTGTTCAAGTGACCACCGGCAAGGAAGGTACGGCTGTATTGGAAATACCGGCGGAAAACTTTCCTCTTGCTGGCGAATATCCGGTCGTTGCGGTCTTTGAAGGTACTGCTGCCTATAATCCGACAAGTGCGGAAACCAAATTGACAGTGGTTGCCGAATCAACAGTCACGTTAAGTACAAAGACGACCGATGCCGATCGCGTGGTGCTGGAAGGGGCGGTTACAGTCGGCGAAAAACCGAAGCCGGACGCCATTGTTGTTTTAGAAACAGCCAATAGTGGCATTACACGTGCGGTTTCCGATGCAGACGGACGTTTTCAATTTGATCTGGTCGAAAGTGCCGTCCCCGACGAACTTAAATTACAATCTCGACTCCGTGTACGAGCCAGCTATCTTCCGTCCGAGCCTTGGATTTCAGCAGCAATCTCACCCGAGGTCGTATGCCCACTACCGGGAAATTCGCCGATTCCTCTCGGACCATTGTTGTGGCCCGTAGTGGGGTTGTTTGCGATCGGCGGGGCGTATCGCGCGTTTCGCTCCGCCGTACCGCGACGTTTTTGGGAGTGGCTACGCGCGTTGCCCCAGCGCGCCGGCAAGTTACAATCAGAATCAGGGCTGCCACGACCCACCGTTGCCGTTGGTCCGGTGGGTAGAACGTTTTCCAACGTTGTCAAGGGTATGGTAATCGACACGCTTGTCGACACTCCGGTGCCCGGAGCTACGGTGTATTTGAATGAACCGAATCGTCAAGATGGTGAAGTAGGTATACGGCGAACAACTACGACCGACACCGGCGTTTTTTGGTTTGAATCTACGAACCAAAGTGGCGGTACCCTTCAGGTGCAAGCGGAAGGTTATCTTAGCGCTAGTGTTGTTATCGATAGGCGATCCGCCGACTCGCCGATCGAGGTCCGGATCTTCGCGACTCCCCTTCGCGCCGAACTGTTGGAGATATATCAGAGCTTCGTCGACGAATATTGGTCCGAAAGCAAGCCGTGGGGGCATCTCACGCCACGAGAAACCCAAAAAGAGTTATTGTCCCGAATCCGTCATGAACACGCGTCGGTACGAGAGGTCGTCACGTTGTTCGAACTGGGATATTTTTCAAAAATTGCCCTGACTCCTGACGTTGCGGCTCGATTACGCGCCTTGGTGCGACAGATCCGCGACCGTA
The DNA here is from genome assembly GCA_013360285.1 of Myxococcales bacterium. Taxonomy (GTDB): domain Bacteria; phylum Myxococcota_A; class UBA9042; order JABWCM01; family JABWCM01; genus JABWCM01. Next base: position 4,266 of record JABWCM010000311.1, on the reverse strand, counting down.
ATCCCGAGGGCGGCAGATGACGTTTAGGACAACGCACCCATTGTCGTTTTTTGCACGCACGACTGCCGTAGCCGCGACGTGGCTTTTTTTTGTCGGCTCCGCGTTGGCGGCAAAGGACTACGACCCCGACAACAACCGATGGAATGGTTTGTCCTATTTGAAAGAGACCGCCAACGAAGCAAAAGTGGAGCTTGATTTTATACAAGACGTCAATTGGGGGAAATTGGAAACAGATGACGTACTCGTGTTTGTATTTCCGCAACAGCCGCTACCGTTGGATGATACCAGCCGATTTGTGTCCGACGGCGGTTCGATTGTGATTCTCGACGACTTCGGTGCATCTGCCGAGTTTCTTGAAAAAATCGGCATTCTGCGTATTTCCGGAGAGGCGGAACACGTTACCTATTACCAGAAAAGCAAAGCATTTCCAGAGTTTGTGCCACAATCAGAACATTTTCTGTTCTTCAATATTGCAGGTTCGGGTAGCGTTATCTTAGCCAATCACCCAGGCCGATATCGTGTTCATCCGCCGGCGCGACCGCTGCTTGTCTACGACGGTGGAACCGGCCAGGACGTTTTTTTGGCAGAATCGCATTTGGGAAAAGGCGGGGTTGTGGCGGTCGCCGACTCAAGCCTAATCATCAACGAAATGCTAAGAAAACATGGAAACAAGCAGCTCACAGCCAACCTGTTGCGATATTTTTGCACATCGGACCCCTGTGCTGCGAAAATCGTTCTTCCGCAAGCTGTTCACTCCGGTAGCTATAGATCGCCAATCACCGATGCCGATGGTATCGACGCTTTTTTTAGGAAAGCCACGATGGCCGTAAACAGCGGAATGCAACGGGTTTCCGACTATTTGGGGAACGAATCGGCGGTTCGTTTCGGAACATACGCCGGAATCTTGCTGATCGTGCTGCTGTTGTGGCGTTGGTCGCCAGGCCTGTTGCCTCTCCGGCAAATCGGCGCCGAGACGGCGTTGCCGGAAATTCCCGCGGAAGCGACCGTGAATGCACGAGGTTTGCTTGGCGCTAAAGAGCTTGCGGACTTTTCGCAGCCGGCGATGACGTTAAAGGCGCTGATGGAACGGGTTGTATTCGGCACAGAGACACCTCGTTATTCCACGCCGTCTGAGCGAAATGAAATGGCGGATCAATACTTGTTTTTGCATCCGCAGGCCACACGAGCTGCAAATGATGAATTGCGGGCGGCGTTGTTGCAGGTTTTTGAGTTTTTCCATACGTTGCACGTCGCGCGTGGTAACGTTGGTGCCACGAGTGGTTATGTTACCGCCTATTCACAGTTCGAGTTGATCAAGACGGCTTCTCAGAAGATTCTGGACGTAAGCCGAATATCGGAGCCCGATGACTGGTCAAGAGCTTTCTCCCGAACAACTGGAACGGGTCGTATCGATTCGTCAGGCCGTGTTTGAACAAATCAACCGTGTCTATATCGGTGTCGACGAGACCATCGATATCCTCCTGATAGCCTTGTTGGCACGGGGACATGCGTTGCTTGAAGGTGTTCCCGGCATTGCAAAAACAACGCTCGTAAAGGCATTTGCCCGGACGATTGGCTGTTCTTATAAACGAATTCAGTTTACCCCCGACCTACTTCCCGCTGATATCACCGGCACCTTTGTGCTCAATTTCAAGGACAACTCGTTTGAGCTGCGTCGCGGACCCATTTTTGCCAATGTCGTCCTCGGCGACGAAATCAACCGAGCGCCCGCCAAAACCCAGTCTGCTTTGCTGGAAGCGATGCAGGAAAGCCAAGTAACTATCGAAGGACACACGGAACCTCTTCCAGTACCCTTTATGGTGTTGGCGACCCAGAATCCTATTGAGCAAGAGGGTGTTTACCCGTTGCCGGAGGCTCAAGTGGACCGGTTCATGGTGAAGTTGAAGTTGGGATACCCAACGTTTGCTCAGGAACAGCGTATATTGGCGACTTATAACCAGCCAACCGCGGAAATCAACGCACTGCTCAATCCTGATACCGTTACCCAACTCGCCACGTTTGCCGACGGTGTTCACATCGAGCAGGGACTAAGGGACTACATCGTGCGGTTTTCGCAATATACCCGGGAGCATCCCAAGGTGATGTACGGCGCGTCCCCACGTGCATCTTTGGCTCTTTTGCGGTGCTCAAAATGCCGGGCATTGCTTCACGGACGCAACTACGTCCTACCGGACGACATCCGAGCGCTGATACCCTACGTAGTCGCCCACCGAGTGATACTCACGCCGGAAGCCGAACTCGACGGCCACCGGGTTGGTGGTATTCTTGACGACGCAATTCGTACGATTCGTTACGCGAAAGACGGGAACTGACCCTAATGGATTCCGTTCGCTCCGGACACGTCGACGTTCGCCTGAACCGGCTGGGTATTTATTTTCTTGTGCTGATCGGGACAAGCACCCTCTGTGGGGCGTTGTTGGCTCGCCCGGTTGTGCTGGCTTGGGCTGGTTTATGTTTGGCAGGGTTCATTTTTGCCTGGTTTCTTGCGCAACTTGCAGGGCAAAGAATCGCCAACGGTGCCTTGACCGCCCGTTGCGCCGACGTAGAGGGGGACTCCAAAGTCCACATCGCCGGGGAGCGTCTTTTCTTGCCTGTGTTCATCAGGAATACACTATCCCAGCCGTTGGTCACCGTGGCTGTCCGTTTGATTGGAAGCAGCGCGCTGGAACCGATCCAATCGGCTTATGTTACCAATGTTCTCGGCCCGACCACCACACACACCGTGACATTTCCCGTGTGGGCAAGAATGGCCGGTCCATGGCGCATTTTCGGCCTGGCGATCTCGGTGGGCGCTCCATCGATTTTGTTTGATTTACACGTGTATCTACCGGCGGAGCGGGCGATCAAGGTGTTGCCTCGCCGATGGCCAGGCACAATGAGGGCCGTACACGCCTCACGCCGGCAGGCATTGCGGTCGAGCTTAGTCGGTCGTGCTTCGGCCCAGCGTGGGTTTGGATTGGAACTAAAAGAAGTACGCGAGTTTATTGCCGGTGACCCATTCAAACATATCGCATGGAAAGCCAGCGCCCGAGCAGGAAAATTGCTGGTGCGAGAATTTGAGAGCGACGTTACGTTGAGTGCCTACATTGTTGTGGACATTTCTCCGAGTATGCGCTGGGGTGAAGGTGGCAACGCCCTGATAAACCGCGCGTTGGACATCGCGTATGGATTCGGCCACACCTTGGCCGAACATCGAGATCGGTTTGGCAGTGCATTGTGTGACGTCGGTGTCCTGGCATTTGTAGAGCCCACATCCGGCCCTCGCGCATTGAATGCTCTGGTGGAACAACTGATTGAGGCCAATGCGATTGTGGACGACCATTTGACCGCAGTAACCGACGACGAAGTTATCCTTTTGGTCGCACAGCACGCTTTTTCGCAGTTTGGGCGTGATTTTCGGCTTGTGAGTGCGCATGGAGGCTCATTTTCAGGACTTTCTTCGTGGGACATTCATACCAGCGCCATGTTGGAGTGGGTGGAATCACGGTTGGAGCAGGATGCGCGGGATGTAAACGCGTCACAGTGGCTGCTGTCGCGGAGGTTGTCGCGTGATCCCATGACCAACACATTTCGGCTGTGGGCTCGCCTGCGTAGTATTGAGTTGCCGTACCGTACCGAAGTACTACCCGGAGGCAAAGAAAACGGCCTGTGTGCGGTCATGGACCGAATTCTGCGAGCGGGCGGCGGCCCCCATTCAATTTTGTTGCTCACTGACCTCGAGGGAATCATAGACGGAGACGCGTTGATTCGGTCCGTTCGGAATTTACGGTCGCGGCGCCACGAAGTCACTTTTGTTTTGCTTCGAGATCGAAACCGTTCGGAATCCGGGGGAGGAGTGAACCCATTGGAGAAACCACCCATTCCACCTATGCAGTCGACACTTGAGGCATTGTTCCGCCTTGAAAGTGACCTCCTGGTCAACGACCTGCGATCAAGATTGGTGACCTCCGGTGCTCGCCTGCTACCGGTCGTTGTGCCAAACCGGATTTTTTTCAATCCGGAGCAACGAGCCTCACATGACACACCTTATGCTCCTTGACTTCGTGAAAAAATATGAACCCGTCTTGGGTTCACGAAGTTTGCGCCAAATTGGTTTTGAAACATACGACTCATATCGGGAATATGGCGCGGCATTTTTCAAATCTAAGAGGGTGTTTGGGAAAAAAATTACGTTACTCGAACCATTGGCCTACTACGTCGGCCGTGCCTCGGTCGGCCCATCCTCAGCGTACCATTGGGTACGCC
>JABWCM010000034.1 GCA_013360285.1 Myxococcales bacterium | reverse complement strand
CTGAGGAATATCGGGAATATTCCGCAAGGACGGGACTGGACAAGGCAGCCTAAATTAGCCGAACAGGGTTCACTCATCTATTTCCGCTGACCCTCATAGCGTATTGAGGCATCCCGTCGCGCCGGATACCATGTTGGTGTACAGTCTACCGGGACAGCGGCAAAACAAACAAGCCGCCGTCGGTTCCTGGTAACCACCCTTGCCGCACAAGAAGTTTGACGATGCTCAACGGACACTTTTCGGTACTCGATCTCGTGGGAAAAACCCCGCTTGTGGAATTACGTTCGTTTTCCCCCAAACCCGGCGTACGTATCTTCGCGAAACTGGAAGGGCAAAACCCCAGCGGCAGCATCAAAGACCGGATCGCCCGCGGCCTGGTGGAAGCCGCAGAAACGTCGGGTGAACTTCGACCGGGCGGCATTTTGTGTGAAGCAAGCAGCGGCAATACTGCCATCGCGTTGGCGATGGTGGCCCGGCAAAAAGGATACCGGATCAAAGTCGCGTTGCCCGATGGCGTGGCTCCCAGCATCAGCGACATTTTAAAGTTGTTGGGCGCCGAGTTTCATTGGTGCCGGCCCTATCTCGGCATGAAAGGGGCCATTGACGCCGCAAACGAATTGGCAGCACACTCCGGCGGGATTTGCGTGGGGCAGTTTTCCAACCCATTGAACGTCGACATTCATTACCGCACCACCGGCGAAGAAATCGTTACGGCGATGCCCGACATCGATGTCTTTGTAGCGGGAATCGGCACGGGCGGCACGATTATGGGCGTGGGCAAACGCCTGCGGGAGCACAATCCCAAGGTACGAATCGTTGGAATCGAGCCCAAAATGGGCGACAAATTACAGGGACTACGTAGTCTTGAAGAAGGATTTATGCCGCCGTTACTCAATTTGGACATGTTGAGTCGGCGGATGATCGTGGACGCCGCGTCATCGATTCGCCTGATGCAGCAGGCCATTTTGGCCGAAGGGATCTTTCTTGGGGTATCGGGAGGAGCCACCCTGTTCGGCGCGCTAAAAGAAGCAGAACGAATGGACCGCGGAAACATCGTGGTCATGAGTTCCGACAGCGGCTGGAAATACCTCCCGGCGCGGCCCTGGGATGCAGCCCACGCCTGGGACCACGAATTGGACGAGGTTCATTGGTGGTGATGATCTTTGGGCTTGGGATCATGGCGAATCCGCGGCAACAACTCGATAAAATTACAGGGTTTGTAGCGACTATCCAATTGTTCTCGCAGGATCCGATCCATAGCCAGGGTCACAGCACCCGTGGAACCAGGTAAGATAAACAGGAGGGTTGACTCACATAACCACGCATCGGCACGGGACTGTATCGTCGCTGTTCCAATTTCCTGGTAACTTAAAAAGCGAAACAACTCGCCAAACCCAGCCAGATGTTTGGTACCGAGCGGCTGCAACGCTTCCGGGGTCACATCGCGTTGGGTAATTCCGGTACCGCCGGTGGTAATCACCACATCGATATTTGGGTTGTGAACCCATGCCGCAACAACGGCGCGAATTTGATCAAGGTCGTCGGTCACAATCCGGCGGTCGACAATCTCGTGTCCCCAACCGGTAAGCCGTTCACAAACGATCCCCCCGGAGCGGTCGGTGTCCAACGTACGGGTATCGGAAACGGTCAGCACCGCACATCGAACCGTTGTTTGGGTTTCCATTCGCCTCTCCTTGCCGCTCAAAGCGGCTTCTGCGTCATTTGGCTACATCAAATTGGAAAGAAAAACCAGAGAGCTTGTGAATAGCTGAACGAACTTGGACGGATGCTTTTGCCCCCGCTGCCCAGAAAAAACCTGCGCCATATTCCCGATATGACTCGGTTTTTTTCCGTGCATCGGGACCAAAATCCCCGCGTCCAAGTCCGTCCCCATATTTTTTCACAAACTCAGATCGAATACTTGACACCACATCACACAAGTTTGAGAGTTTGTTCGTTATCTTACTTTGGATTTCTAACGAGCCTGCGGGCTAAAGGAGCTTGAAATGGATATCCACAAACGGTTTTCTGGTTGGTGTTGTTCGGTACTGGTCCTGATTGGCATGACGGACGCAACGTTGGGGATAGCGGCTCCCATCACTGTGCCTTACGTTGGCGAACTGCGGGCTCCCAATGGAGTTGTTTTTCAAGGTGCTGTTGACGTATCCGCGGCAATCTACCCTGCAGCAACAGAGGGTGTCGCCCTGTGGGGCCCAATATCGGTGGGAACGGTTGGGGTCGACAAAGGGCGTTTTGAGTTGGTTTTGGGAACACCGGACCATCCGCCGCTCGACGATGCGTGGTTGGGGTCCGACGATTTGTGGCTGGAGTTGACCATAGACGGCGAAACGTTGGCTCCCCGGCAGGCGATTCATTCGGTCCCGTTTGCCCGACTGGCGGCAGATTCCGGTAAGTTAGGAGGGGTTTTGGCTGAAGATTATGTCACGGTTCCCCAACTGTTGGCCCACCCTGTCAAGGTACCAACAGGCGCCACTCCCCCCGCCAATCCTCAAGACGGCGGGATTTGGTATGACACCACTTCCGGGCAGTTGGCGGTTTATCTGGCGGGGAACTGGGTTCCGGTGTCGGTGACGGACGATCTCAACGTAAACAACATCACCACAACCAACCTCGTTGCCACCGGCAATACCACCGTGGCCGACCTGGCGATTGCCGGACCCCTGCCGTTTGCCGACGTACGGGCTTACGGGGCAAAAGGCGATGGGATCACCGACGACACGGCGGCGATTGTGGCTGCCATCGCCGCAGTCCCGGATTTCGGTACTGTGCTGTTTCCGGCACCTGCCTCGTTTTACAAGATCACGGCCCCTCTGGTGGTCAATCATCCGGTCACGTTGAAGGGAGATAAGGCAACACTCAGACAGGTAACACCCAACAAACAGGTGATTCGTGTAACCGCAAACCAGGTGCATGTTCATGGGTTGGCACTCGAAGGTATCCAATTTGCCACCGGGGCAGCACTGGAGCGGGGAATTGAAGTCATTGGAACCAATGCAGCGTCTCCCATTCGCGATGTGTCGGTGACGGACTGTAGTTTCGGAAATCTTGGGTTTTACGGGATCTATCTCGAATTCGTCGACGGCTTTTTCATCGAAAACAACAACATGGAAAACCTGTATTACGCCGGCATCATGGTGCTGTCGGGCAAAAACGGGCGCATTGTTTCAAACCGGATCAAAAACGTGGTGGCAGCGCCCAATGCGTACGGAATCGCGTTGACGCGGACTGAGTTGGATTCGTTGGTGGATGCTCCGCCTACAACCGATGTGGTGATAGCCAACAACGTGGTGACGGACATTCCCAATTGGGAGGCATACGACACCCATGGCGGCAGGAGGTTGGTGTTTGCCAACAACGTCGCCCGCAACGTCAAAATGGGGATTCAAATCGGAGCATCGGACGATTCCACCAACAACCCTGCGTTTGCGCCACTCGATATCACGGTAGTGGGAAACGTACTCGATAGCGGCAAAATCGACGGCTCGACGTCCTACGGCATTGCATTTACTGGGGCGGCCGGCACGTTGGGTAATTCCAAAGAAAAAGCGACCGGTACGATCACCTCGAATGTGATTCGTAACTTTGGATCGTCGACCAGTAATTTATCAACCGCAATGTATTTGAGAGATACCGATGGGGTGTCGGTGGTGGGGAACACAATTGTGGAACCGGCGACAATCGGCATCAACGTGTATCACGACAACACGGCGCTAAACATTATCGGCAACACGATCATCGATCCATGGAGCGAAACCCCAAGCAACGGATTTGCGCCGGCGGTGGCGTTGAGAGCGGAGTACAACCAGGTGCGCGTAGACGGGAATTCGTTTCTGAAGGGCCTCAAGCTGGCACCGTCCGTGCTGGTAGAAGGTGTGCGCGTAGACGGCACGGCGAATCAGTCATTAAGCCTGGGACAAAACCACAGCGAAGCGTTGTATGCTTACATCGGGTCGACCAATCATCTGGCACCAACCGTGTTTCGGGGCAAAGTGGGCATCAACCAACCGAGCCCCCAAACCGCACTGGATGTCGAAGGAGCCGTACGCGCGGATTTGTTCGGAAGGGTGGTGGTTTCCCAAACCTTAGCCGCCGGTGCAACCAGTACCACGTATAACCTGAACGGCCAGTGGTCGGTTAACGGCAACGTCTATTTGCTGGCGATATTGTTTTCCAGCGACAGCACCACGGTCGGTTCGGACAATTCGTTTATGCTGGTCGCCGGAGCCCACGGCGGCCCCTACAACAGTTTTACGGTTCTGGCGCAGAGGCTGTCTGCAACATACGAAATCCAAGGAGGACTGTCGTCGTTGGTTTTCAAAAACAACAGCGGGAGTGGGGGACGGTATACGATCAAAATATTACCCCTGATATCCCACAGCACATCGTTGGTAGGACAATAACCACGTAGAGCATGTCGTGGTCTTGATGGCTGTAGAAGGGCGCCGGAAAGGCACCCTTTGGTTTCCTGGACTCCTCTTGTACATGACTCAAACAGGTCGGGCATACGGCTCAAACACCGTCTCCACATGGTTTGAACACGTCGAACATACGGCTCAAGCATCTCGGCACGTGGCTCGAACACCACGCCGCATGGCTTGAAGATGTCGGACACACGGCTCGAACACATCGGAAACCAGATTCGAACACCGCCCCTATGTGGCTCGAACACCTCGGGCATACGGCTCGAACACATCGGGTAGGTGATCAAAACACCTCAAATTTGGTCCGCAGTCACATTCCACACGTTATTCGAACACCTGACCCAGGTGTTTTTGCCACCTGCCCCATACGACTCGAACACGTGGCATAGGTGTTCTTGCCGTGTGCAATAGGCGATCAAGCCGTATCGGGTGGGCCTTTCTGCCAGGTCGGTTGGTGTTTCTGCCAGGTCGGTGGGCCTTTCTGCCAGGTCGGTGGGCCTTTCTGCCAGGTCGGTTGGTGTTTCTGCCAGGTCGGCGAGGGTTTCGGTCGCGAGGTCGGCTTGACCAAACGGGGGTGATGTTTTATGGATGTCCCTGTCCCTAACCTATCGGAGGTAACCCATGTCACAAAGCACATCGGGCAGCTTGTTTTTGCGTCGATTGATGTCTTCACAGCGATCCTGGACTGTCTTGCGGTGTATCGTATGCGCCCTTGCCGCCGCGGCACTTCTTCCATTTACTTTGGCTCATGCCGCGCCGAAAACCATTGCTTATGTGGGCACACTTTTGGGCCCCAACGGAATGCCGCTGAACCAAACCGTCGCCGTCGAGGTGGGTATTTTTGCGGAAGCCGATGCCGGCGCCGGGTTATATACCGAAGACCTTGGTAATATTGCGATCGACTCCGGTTATTTTGAAGTGGTGTTCGGCATCGCCGACCCCGATGGGCTCCATGCGGCCCTGCTTACGTCCGATGAGCTTTGGCTGGAGTTTACCATCAATGGTGAGGTGTTGCTTCCGCGCCAACAAATCCATTCGGTTCCGTTTGCCCGTATCGCCGAAAACGCCCAAAACCTTGGCGGCCATCCGGTAGATGATTTTGTCATGTTGGGAACAGCGGGAGCGGTGGAAGTGGGGTCGTTGTCGGTGGGCGGAACGCCGGTGATCAACTCATCCGGGCAATGGGTCGGAGATCCCACCGGACTCGTTGGACCACAAGGGCCCGAAGGACCACAAGGGCCACAGGGACCTCAAGGGCCACAGGGACCGCAGGGACCGCAGGGACCGCCAGGAACGGGAGGCGGCGGAACCGAGCCATCCGGACCGCTTGGTGGTTTGGAAAACCCTGCCATTTCGTGTAGTTCAATCCGTTCCAGCGGAATTGTAGTCGACGGGGTGTATTGGCTGAAGCCGGAAGGTGCTCTTCAACCGTTTCGGGCATATTGCGACATGTCCACCGACGGTGGCGGCTGGACGCTGGTCATGACGGTGAGCAACAACGACAGCTCGTCGGGTTATTGGTGGTCCAACAACGGAGCGCTGAACAACACGATCTGGACGTCGGATCTCGCTTTTGGAGATTCGACTTCGTTGGCCGAAAACGACGCCAAATCTCCGGCTTTTTTTACCGTACCTGGAGACGAGCTGCTGATCGTCGAAAACTGTACGGGAACAATTGGCGCCCGCAAATACGAATTAACCCAAACCAACCGAACCATGCGCCAGTTGTTTGAGTTGCCGGCCAACACCAATCTTCACAACGGGTCAACCAAACTTACTCAGACCACAGCGGACTTCGCATTTGTCGATTATGCGGCTTTGTATGTGAATTATGAGTTGGCCAACGACGGCGCCCGGTTGTTATCTTACCTGCCATCCAACGAGTGTTCATCGGGACTGGGCTGCCGCGTAGACGGCAGCATGAACCATTCCTGTAAAGGGGACGTATGCAAAAAATGGGCGGGGTCGTATACCTCTGATGCCACCTTGGATAATCACACCGTGTGGGTGTGGATACGATCGGCGTTGTATGCCGCAACAACCCCACCCCCTCCTGGTCCCACAGCACCGATGAATGCTTCGGAAGACGCGGGGCAGTCCTGCAAAGACTTGCTGACGGCTGGATTTACTGAAAGCGGTACTTATTGGTTACAACCGACCGGTGTCATGACCCCGTACCAAGTGTATTGCGACATGACGAGCGACGGCGGTGGTTGGACGTTGGTCATGGCGGCCAGCAACAACGACAGTTCTACCGACTTGTGGTGGGGCACAGGAGGAGCACTCAACAACAATATTTGGACCGCTACCGCTGCATTCGGAGAAACACGAGCACTCACTTTAGGAGACGGAAAGTCGCCGGCATACAGCAATGTCGCCGGAGACGAGTTGCTTATTATCGAATATGTTGCCGGCACGTTTGGGGCACGGAAGTACGATTTGGCGCTTCCTGCGTTGTCGATGACCCAGTTGTTTGGTTCCAACTACGCCATTGAGCTTGTGGAAAGCAGCACCAAACTGGAAGGGGATCCGGCGGCTCCGTTTGCGTTTGTAGATTACCCGACACTGAAGATCAACCATGACCTGGGTGGAGACGGGGCTCGTATCTGGTCTTATGGTGCCAGTGAGTGTTCCTCAGGCATCGCCTGTCGTGTTGATGGCGGCACGGGGTCTTCCTGCAAAGGAGATGTGTGTCGTAAATGGCAAGGCGACAAAAATACCGATGCCACCGTCGACAACCATACCGTATGGTTTTTGGTACGAAATTCGGGAAATCCACCGCCGATTTTGGGTTTAACTCAAGACTCGCCGGCAAGTTCGTGCCTCCATTCCCGATTAACCGGTGCCGTGGTCAGCGCACCTTATTGGATTCAGCCGGCAACCGCACCGAGTCCGTTTTTGGTTTACTGCGACATGAGTACCGACGGCGGTGGTTGGACTTTGCTCATGGCCACAAGCAACAACGACAGCTCCACCGAAACTTGGTGGTCGTCGGGAGGCACGCTGAACAACACCATTTGGACGTCGATGTCCGAACTCGGCAATACCGCGGGACTGAACAAAGCCGACGGCAAATCTCAGGCATTTTGGACCCTACCGTTTGGTGAGCTGTTGATACACGAAGACTGCAACAACGTGATTGGACAGCGGAAATACACCGTTACGTTGCCTGGCTCGACCATGAAAAGTCTGTTTGAGCTTCCGGCAAACACCAACATCCATGCCGCTTCCACCAAGCTGACGTCGACAACATCCGAGTTTTCATTTGTGGATTACGCCGCGTTGTACGTGAACTACGACTTGGGCAACGACGGCGCCCGACTGCTGTCGTTTGGCCCAAGCGGGGAATGTTCGTCGGGCCTCGGGTGTCGAGTCGACGGCACAACCAATTACTCCTGCAAAGGAGACGTGTGCCGCAAATGGGCCGGCAACTACACCGTGGACTCAACCCTGGATAATCACACAGTTTGGATCCTGGCGCGGTAACATAACGAAGGGGGGACCCGTCAACAAGTTGTTTCTATAAACTGCGGCCGTCGAAATGCTGAACGGGCAACGTTGAAATATCCACGTCCTCAAGGCACCGCACGTTGATTGCCGCCATCCGATTCCCCTTCGGGTCACTGCCTTCGCCAAATGGATGAATCCCACAATCGGGGCAAAATCGATGCTGAATCACGTGTTTGTTAAACGTGTATGTCTTGAGATTTTCTTCGGGGCTCAGCAGGTGCAGACTGTCCCTGGGAACAAACCACATCAAAGCCCCTTTGCGGCTGCAAAGTGAACAGTTACAATCGGCAATGCCGCTGAGTTCCCCGTCGACTTCGAATGTTATCTTACCACAGTGGCAACTTCCTTTATACGTCATGGCTCACGTTCTCCCGGCTTAAATAAATCGAATCGTCATGATTCTACGGAGGATACGGGTTACTGGTGACGCAGGCGCACGTGCAACAACACGTCGGTCAACGGTGGTGTGACGTTTGTACCTGGTTCCATCGCCAACCAGAATCCCCTTTGGCTTGCGACCACCGCCCGCGTGCTTCGATACGGTTTCAGAAATGAGGCGGGGTATTGCTCAACCGTGTTGTCGCCTTTTACGGTCACCCAAGATGGTTCGTCTCCCCCGATCCACATGTGGGTGTAGTCGGGACCGAACCCTACCGCCAACAACGGCCACTCACCGCCATCCAAAGGTGATTGCAACGTGATGTCCCGGTGTTGGGAGGCGCCTTTGGGGTCCAGCGGGGACCAATCCCAGCGTTCAATCTGGGTCGATTCGGCTGTTGGCACAAATACCGTGGCCACACCGACACCCGGGTCGGCCACCACGATTGGGCTGGGCGGACCCGCTTTGGTTTGCCCGATTTTGTGCACTTTGGTTTTGGACCGACCCAACACCGAAGACCACACCCATTCTTTTGGAGACTCGGCAATTCTTGCATACCCCACCGCCACCACATCGGTTTTTTCCATGAGCAACGCGGTGATCCCCGATTCATAAGGTGGGATTTTATCGCCGGTTTCTTTTTGCATCACCGATTCAAGTGCAACGGTACCACCACGATTCCACTTGAGTTGACTGTCGATCTGTCCGTAAAAAGCCGCGTACGCAACCTGATCGGAATGAACCCCTACCCAGCCACCCAACCAAACCGCTTCCGGCAACGCCAAAACCGCACCAATGTGCATCATCGGTGGGTCGTCCCCTTCACCGATTGATTGGGTGCCAAAGTCGGGCCGGATGACTTCTTTTGTTATCTTACCACCACTGAGCCGCAACAACAGAAATTGTGTCAATGGTTCAGAATCGTTTTCGGTCCCGACAATCCACGCTGTTCCGTCGGTCGCAACCGCCGCTTGCAGCAGGGTGAAGGGAGATGAAAATGGGTAACTTAGTGTGGTCGGAATCGCCATGGTTGGTGGATCAAACTGAACCACAGCAAACCCCGATCCGGTACGCACCAACACCCAGCCCACGTCGGCATTGGCGACAAGATCCACCACCACACCCCGCGCATCTGGGGGAAGAGAAACTTCGGTCATTTCCAGCGGGTTGTGTTTCATAAGTCCAACATCGGTGCGACCCAAACCCGGCCACATCATGGTCAGCCCAAGCGCCAAGGCCGTCACGGAGATTTGACCGCCAGGCAAAAGCACCCAGCGGGTTCGGGGAATAGGTCGACGGTGAGCGCCGGCGCGGTCGGATGGAGGGTCGGTGGAAGGAGAAGAGGGGCGAAACACAACTGTCACGGACGTGCTCCAAGGCTCTCCGGAGTGACCAGCGGGCTACGAACCGCTCCGCCATAAATCCAAAATCCGCCATTGGTGTGGTTTGTGTCGCTCCACCATTGGGTGCGACCGCCTAACTTAAAGTTGGTTGCCCCCGCCTGAGATTGCAGCGGCACCGTCACTCGGGTGGGGTCGGCCGGATCACGCTGAGCGCGATTGGCGCTGTTCGGATCGGTATCTTCGGCCGCAACCACCGTGACATGGCCGGAACGGGATGCAACCCGGTTGGCGGCCAACGCGATCACGATTTGCCCATTGTTGGCTGCTTCCTGAGCGGCCGTGGCATCGGCCGCCGCCGTCCAACCGAAGCTGCCGCCCCAAGTTCCCATCCAGGCGTTGAGCGCGTTGGCATTCATTTCGTGTACGGTTTCGCCATAAATCGGCGCAATCACATTCTGCGAGCGGCGATCTGTGGGACTCATGGCGTTGTATTCCTCACGGGGAATCACACGAGCGCCGCCCTGAATCCGTGTGATTGCGGCCTGCGTCCACCAAACGCGAGGTAAATAACCACCCAGGGCACTGACCATGTCATAAGCATAAATGTTGCAATAGGTGCTGGTGGTAGTACGAGCGTATCGGCTGGAGTCTTCAACATTCAAACTTTCGATGACGGCACGTTGATTGGCCCGGAACAGACCCGCGCGTACCCTGTCGGCAACGTCTTGGCGTCCCATGCCTTCGGCGACTTCTATCGCAGACCGAACGTAGTCCATGTTGGCATCAGGGCCGAAAACCGACTGAATCTGAGTGCGCAAATGGGCCTGGAACATCTCGCGCATAGTCGAGGTACCTGTCGTTCCCGCCGCGGTTTCCGGCGTTAACGTGTCAGGACGGCTATTCCAGTCCAGCATATAGGCGCGGCTGGTACGGTGGGTTCCAAGATGGACTCCCTGAGGCACCGTATCACCATCCGCAGTCTGTGCCGATTCGGGAGCAAACAACGCAGGAGCATTGGGAGTGCCCATGTTTCGGCAGACCATTGCGCGAGACAACGTCGTTGGAGACGCATGGGTGAGGAAATCACGGGCCTGCTGGTCGTTCATTGCACCGGAACGTACATAAATGTCGATTAGCCACTGGTATTGAGCCAAATCGATTGTGTTTTGCCCCGTTGTTCCGGCTTGTGACTGTTGTCCCTGTTGTTGTTGCTGCTGGCGTAGAAACCAGTTCACAATGGCAATCATTTAGCTCTCCTTACGTAATTGAGGCCAATCCTGTACCACTTTTCCTGCCGAACGCGCCTCTTCGGCCGCAGATTCCCAAAAATGGCGCATTGTGATATGGGGCGCGCCATCGGCTACCGCCCGATATGCGGCTCGTAACACGGCATTTTGGATCCGACCGCCCGAGAGTTCAAAATCTTCGGCCAACTGCTCAAAATCAACATTGGCGGCCACCGGTGCCCCTTTGGGAACCATGTGGCGAAATACGAGTGCACGTTGAGTGACGTCCGGTTCCGGAAAAGTAATTCGAAATTGGATTCGCCGCATCAACGCATTGTCAAGCGCTGTGGCGAGATTCGTAGTTAAGATAACGACCCCGTCATAACGCTCGATTTCCTGCAACAGCAGGTTTACGGACATATTGGCGTACCGATCTGTCGCAGAGCGGGTTTCCGAAACACGGTGGCCAAACAAAGAATCCGCTTCGTCAAACAATAAGATAGAGCGGCTTGCCCGGCCTCGGCGAAAGATATCATGGATCCTTTCTTCGGTTTCGCCAACCCATTTTGACACTACCGACGGAATATTGATGCGGGCGACCGGATACGACAGTTCGGCGCCAAGAATTTCCGCACAAAACGTTTTTCCTGTACCGGGGGGGCCATCGAACAACGCAACAATACCGTGACCGGTGGACAATCGGTCCCGGAAACCCCAATCGTCCATCACACGGCGACGATGTTGGCAGGCGTGTAACAATTCGTGGACCTTAGAGAGGGTGTCGGGCTCCAGGCAAAGGTCCGAAAGGCGCCGTTTGCGGGATAACGTCAACGTGTACTCCGCCAAAGACGAACGCAGTTGGCTTTCGGCACAACTCGACAATTCCGACCAGGCAACGGAATGCGCCGGCTCGTGTGCCGTGAGGTGGACAAGTGTGCGTACAGCGTGGTCGATTTCCGCGCCGGTCAACGGATAGGTGTTGGCAACGGCGGCAACATCGGTTCGCGCAGCATGGATCCCCACCCGTTTTAGATGCAAAGACCAAATCGCAAACCGCGCGTCAGAATCGGGCCGGGCCAATTGAATCGCATAACTGCAACGGCGCAGGATCGTTTGATCCAAGTCGTCGGCAGACCGCGCGGTCAAAATCACCGGCGACCGCAATTGATCAACAGCCGACAACAGCCGGTCCCGAATCGGGCTGTCACTTGCAAAAACACGATGGGCATCTTCGATCAACAGCAGGCCGCCCTTCAGTTCCAATTCCAAACGTAATTGCGGAGCAAGCGGCTCCTGAGCTTCAATGGCGCGCACGAGATCGCTGTTCAACGATAGAACCGGACGCCCCAAGGCAGTTCCGAAAGCACGTGCCAACGAGGTTTTTCCGGTTCCAGATGGGCCAGTCAGTAAGATAATCGTTGGAGCACGGTTGTTATCCAACTCAAACTGTTCACTTAAGCGAGCAAGCGGCACGTCGATGGGCACATCCAGCAACACGACGTCCCGCAGATCAACGGGCTGCGTTTGCGGTGTACACAACAGGTTGGGGGGGCGACCTATCTTTTCTTCGCCGACTAAGTGATGAACCAAAGCCGGCGAAATATCCGCCACCCAATGCAACATGCTGGGGCTGTTTCGCGATGGTCTTAACACGGCAAGACCACGGGGAAGCAGGTTGCCGCTTGCCGACAACGCTTTGCGCAACGCAAGTCCGGACTCGAAATTGTGAGCCAACAACGCCAACAGCAACCGAAGTTCTACGCCGTCCCACCAACCGGCGCCGCGAAGTTCCCGATACAGCGGCAAAATAGTCGGGTCGAGGTGCGGCGCGAGCAAAACCATCAGAATATCGGTTTCCACATCATTGAGACCAAACCGCCTAACCAAATGTGCTGTTGGCAAATCAACGCCGGCGTCCAACGACAATTCCATGCGGTGTTCGAGTTCCGCTCGGTCGGTGTACGGCTGGGGCGGTTGGGATTTGGCAGCCGAGGCAATCCGTTCTTTAGCCAACGTCTGGATCCGCTCCAACTCGGCTTGGAGATGGTCGCCGGCATCGGTAAAAGGTTTGTCGTTCACGGAATGCGGCTACTCCTTTTTTCCCTGGGTTTTCGTTAAATAACTTACGATGGTTTTTGCTTGCTCGGCGTTCAGTTCCGCCCCTTCGTCGTCCACCATCCGCTTCACTATCTTAACCCATTCGGTTTCTGTTTGTGGCCCATAATCCGCGACCGTGTCCAACTCATGACATTGAACACATTGCTGTTCGTACAACGATTTTGCCGCTTCGATGTCGAAGGTTGCTGTGGTTGGTTCGGCGTCCGGGATAACCGGCGTCGGCGTAAGTTCGGCAACTGCGATTCGAATTTCCTGAGATTTTGCTTCAACCGCAGCTTTGGAGCGGGCGGACTGCTGTATTTCCGGAGTAATAGCGATAAGATAAGCAGTAACATAGGCGATTTCCGGAGGATCCATCGGCTCCCCAATCACCGGCTTTTCCGCCATTCTTTCCACCAGATCGAGCCATTGTGAACCGGTTCGTGGTTTGATGAGAATGGTTCGCATGTCGTGACACCAAGTACATTTGTGGACCAACACGTCGCGCCCGGCATCCAATGAAGGTTTTTCGACCAACTCTTTTGCACTTTTTCCTTGTATGCCGCCGAGTTCGAACAAAATCTTCTCCACACGAGCGAGGTTGGACGCGGAAAATGTCTGTCCACCGAAGTCGTGGGCACGAATGGCAAAGGGAATCGACAACGTTGCCAAAATCAGGGTGCACAACAGAAGCGCCACTCCAAGGGTCGGCAACGATTTTCCGAAGTGTTGGAACCAGCGGATGATCGACACTTTGACCACCAGGAGGACTCCGATGGTGATACCCATCACCGCATGCATCACGGTGCGGGCGGGAAGCTCAACTTGGTATTGCCAAAGCCTCGGAATCATCTCCCACATCATGATGAGGTAAATCAACACGTATGCGGCCCCGATCAGACGATGCACTTGGGTCCACGAACGCGGAGCGGTGGATTTTCCGTTGGGATCGGGACCACCCGGATCGGGTACCATTGGGAATTTCCACAACCAGGCTTGTAAGATAACAGCGGCAATACCCAGGAGGGTAAAGGCGATACCCAATATCATTGAAATGGTTGTACTCATGGAACTAACGCGCTCACTGCAAGTTCATTTGAAGGTAACGCCGGCTATCGACAGTGCACGCGGCAGCAGTTCGACTCGGGCAGGAAGAGTTCCTACAGGCTCCCCGTCCACATCTGGACAAAAAACCGACGACAAGGTGGGGTCAACGAGTTCCAGTTCGATGGCATGGCAGGGGAAATGCCGAATTCCGCTGCGCCCGATATGCGTTCCGTTGTAAATCCACATGCCGAGCGCCAACATCCCCAGTCGTGTTGCAAAACCGAGATCGACAATTTCGAACCGCCCGTCATCCAGGTTGGCCATCGGCGCAACCATCATTCCTGCCCCGAAGTAGCGCCCATTACATACGGCGATGTTCCACGTAGATAAGACCTCTTCTCGAACCTGTCCGTTCCATTCGATACGGCATTTGAGTTCTGCACGTTTTGCTTTGAACAGCGCCAGGGTGGACGCCACAAAATAAGCGGATTTTCCGGACAACCTTCGGCTCCAGGTCGCAACCATTTGATCCACAAGCCCACCCATTCCGAAACTGACCACGTTGACAAAATAACGATATTTTGCGGACTCGGGGCGTCCGAAACGGATTTTGCCGACATCAATAGGAGTTGTGACACCGCTAACCATTTCAGTCAGCGCGCGGGCCCATTCCAGGGGTGTCTTGGTGGATTTGCGGAAGTCGCCTCCTGTTCCGCAAGGCAGAGAACCGAGTGGTGGAACCAATGCACCCTGTTCTTTGGCCCGCAATAGTCCATTGGCGACCTCGTGCAGCGTACCGTCACCACCGACGGCTATCACGAGGTCATGGGCGGGCCCATGGGCGGCGGCAATCTCAATCGCGTGCCCAGGCGCGGTAGTTGTCTGAACCGATACGTTGTCGAGGTATTGCGACAAGGTCTGGGTGATGGAGTCGAGCTGTTTACCGGTTCTCCCGCCGGCTGAGTGGGGATTGATGATGACAAGCGGCCGCTTGTAAGTACCCATAGGTAGCTCCTGCATGGATCGGCGCAGCATTGGGTTGGCAACAGGATGGCTTCGTGTTACCACCACAGAGATGAACATGTTGTTGTTGAAACCATCGCTGCCGTTGTTTTGCCTGCTTTGTGTCTGGATGACGTTTTGTTGTCTTTCGGGATTGGACAAAATCGCCCATGCGCAGTCCGTTTCCCCGAAAGAATCGCTGCCCGACTGGCTCAAACTGGATGCAGAATACCGCGTTCGGTCCTTGATTGTCGATCCGTACGAACTGAGTGGTACCGACGTGGAGCACACGGTCTGGACCGAGCAAAGAATGCGGTTGGATCTGGGCTTACGTTACCCGTCGTATGGCGGTGTGTACATCCAAATGGACATTCTGGACGGGGTGTTGTTTGGGGACAATGGTTATTTCGGCGCCGTTCCCGAACCGACCTCAGGTGTTGCTGTTGCGTCGCAACAGCCCAACAACGCGGGGTGGCGTCTGGGACTTCGATCGGGCGGCGATCCGCTGAATCCGGACCACTATATCCCGGTGCTCAAAGAAATAGACCCCATCCACATCAATCTGCTGTATGGCGAGGTGGTGCTGCCGTTCGGGTTGCTGCGAGTAGGGAGACTGCCGTTTGTGTATGGGGCGACATTGAGCGGCCACGAAGGAAACCGCATCAACCGATGGGGCGTCAGCCACTATTCTCATACGGCCGACCGGATCCTGTTCGGCACCAAACTCGACGAAGCCATTCGTTTGGCCGTTGATAGTGCCCACACCCTGGACACCTCACTCGACCAAGGGGTTTTTTTGGCGTTGGCATATGACTGGAGAACACTGGATGACATCGCCAGGACCGTCGATGACCAGCACCAGATCTCCGCTGGCCTTCAATGGCGTGAAAGAACAGCGGATTGGTTCGGGTGGGAATGGCAAGACTGGATTGCGTCCGCGTTTTTAACTTACCGGTTCAGCAAAGAATTTGACACGCAGGTCTATGGCCTCCCTCTTAAATTAGCAGGCAAGGTGGGGCCGGTAACATTCGATATTCAAAGTGCTCTTCAATTCGGCGATACGAAAGAAATTGCCGAGGGGTTTGCTATTCTGTCCAACCGAAAACCAAGCCTACAGGAGCTGTTTGCCTACGCGGTCCACGCATTTGTGGAGGTATCGGTGGGTCCAGTCGACATCGCGATGCAATTCGATATGGCCAGTGGTGATGAAGACCCACGTGCCACAACACCGCTTACGGTGTTTAGTTATGCCCGCGATTTTAATGTCGGCCTGCTGCTGTTTGAGCACATTCTTGCTTTTGAATCGGCACGATCTGCGGCCGTGGGGATCGAAAATCTAGCTCAGTTGGATGCACCATCGTTTCCATTAACAGAAGTGGCAACCGACGGTCGATTTACGAATGCAATCGCCATTTTTCCACAAATAACAGCTCATATCTTGAAAAATCCATACCATCATGTGATGGCCCGTGTTGGAACTCTTTTGGCGTGGCCGGAAGCGGGCAGCGTCGATCCGGTGATGACCACACTCAACGAAGACGGCCAAGAAGTATCAGACGATGCCGTCAACTTCTTTGGAGGCAAACCGGGAAGTTTTTATGGAACAGAAGTCGATGTTCATTTAAGCTGGGAGCTGCGATCTTTCTTTACGTGGACCATGGAAGGGGCCATTCTGTTTCCCGGAGACGCTCTCGAAGACGAACACGGGGACGCTGTGCCGGCGTTTTTTTTCGAGAATCGATTTGAATTCATATTTTGATCCGCACTTCTCATGAGTGTTCGCAGCGAGAGGGCGAAGGCGTGTGAGAAATCCGGATCAACCCCGGCTTGGTAACTTAGGCCATGAACAAAACAAAAACTTCAGTTGTGACGGCGGCGTTATTGGGCGTTGTTTGTGTAGGCTGTGACTACAATCCACCGCCGGAGCCGACTTTGCAACAACCCGAAGGCGGCAGTTTTGCAGCAGGCGACTCGGTGATAGTCGTGTTCAGCGAAGCGATTTCCAAAGAAAGCCTTGCGATTCGGATTTGGCCGGCCGAAAGGGACGGCGAGCAGAACATCAAACCGGACACCCAACCCAAAGTAGATACCTGCCGCCTTGCAGACACCTCGTGTCAGGGGTTGACCATGGAGTTAGCCACAGACGAGACATCCGTAACCCTGCAATTGGACCCGGAAGGCGTTGGAAAGGCGGGAAGTCCTCTGATCCTTGAAGTGCTTGCCGGCTTGAAGGACAAATCGGGAAAAAAAACAGGTGTTTCTCGATATTTTGATTTTCAGTTCGTCCCGGTTCCGGAACCAGCCGTAGTTGAAGTTCCGTTTGAAGACGGCGTATATGTGGTGCTGGGAGAAATCAAACAGCCCATTCCGGCGGTGCTGACACTGATTTCAGAAATCGTTGCGTTGCCGGATGGTCGTATCGCACTTGCCGGTGCGGAGGGCGATGAAACCGGCGGAGCACCGAAAAATACCGATGATCCACGATTTTTAATTGTCGATTCGACCGACCTGGGATTTACGGTGTATGCCACTGGAATTCTTTATGAAGATTCAGATACGCGTTTCCTGAAAACCGATCCGTTTGACATTCATATCTTACAGGGAGGTATCGTTATCGACCTGTTTGGCGTCCGATTAAACGCCACGGTAGTCAAACACCCCGATACAGGAAGTGATCGCCTGGAAGGTACGTTGTCATTTGAAAAAGTCAGCGTGGTATTGGGTACGGTCGTTGCGGATTATCCCGCCGGGGCCACGGCTTTTGCTGCAAACAAAGTGCCGCAGGAATTCCTGATGGATGGGGTGCCTTCGGTTTGTGGCGACTTGTGCGGCGCGGTGCCGGATCAATGTGCCCCACCGGCTGATTTTCCACCGGATGGATTCTGCGATGACGCAGACGCTTCGCAGTAAGTAGGTTAAGACGTTTTTGAGGGGGGTACGTTTGGAGCCGACCGGGTGGTGTGCGAGACCGAGGGCTGGAAACCGTCGGAAAAGTCTGTTTTTCTTCGTCGTTGCATTTCAGTGGGCGCTTGCCAGGCTTCAACACTCGGACCGTTCGGAATACGTCGGTATTGAGCGACTATGTTCCAAAAATCAACGGCAACCGGTTCGTTGTTGGGTCTCGGCGATGAGGTCATCGGCGAATTCTCCTTATGATTGTTGGCTCACCGTGGGTGTTGGCCCCGATGGGCGCTGCACACGCAACGGCTTCACAGTAACGAAATCATCTCAAAGGTCAAGTGAAACATTCGCGGTTTCACAGCAGCGAGTTGATCTTGTTCGCCAACTCAACATCAAGGTGTGTAATGCCGCCCGCATCGTGCGTGGATAATGAGATTTCGACCGTCCGATACACGTTGGACCAGTTGGGATGATGATTCAATGACTCCGCAACCA
The DNA here is from genome assembly GCA_013360285.1 of Myxococcales bacterium. Classification (GTDB taxonomy): domain Bacteria; phylum Myxococcota_A; class UBA9042; order JABWCM01; family JABWCM01; genus JABWCM01. The sequence goes on along the minus strand of JABWCM010000034.1, from coordinate 13,155 downwards.
GAGCGATTCGGGTCATCAGTCCAAATGCGTCAACAAAATCTTTACACACAAATTTTCGGTACAAAGTGTCTGCGCGACGTTCCCAACCGACCAACTTTTTAAGCAGATGATCGATTTCCGTGTCGGATAACCGTGTTCGTTGGGTCATGATGGTTCCTCCGGTGATTCGAATCCAGATGTGCGTGTTGTAGAATCATTGAACAATCGTTTCAATTCCCGCAGGATCGTAGCGGGTTTCGCTTTGTTCTGAAGCAGGTTTTGAATGACCGGATCGCCGAGTACCCTGGCCAATGCACCCAATAAACGTAAGTGAGTCGGGCCTTTTTCTGCCAGGACCACACAAACCGTATGTACGGGTTTTCCATCAACAGCCTGCCAGTCGATCGGTCGTTCCAGAAGGGCGAAGATGACCCGCGGAGACTCCAACCCAGGTAAGTGACCAGCATTGGGGTGGGGCAGTGCGATTCCGCCACCGATTCCCGTGCTTCCGAGTTTTTCCCGTGCAACGAGAAGCTCCAGCAATTCGGCTCGATTCAACTCGTCGGGCAATTCGGCGCGACCAACAATGTTCTCAATGACTTCTGTGGGGTTTGCGCCCGAGATATTCGTTAAGATACCACCGCGTTTCAGTGAACTTTGTAAGTCAACTTCCGAAGGCGAAGATTCGGCGGATATCTCTTCTGATTGGGTGATACACGTGTCGGATTCCCCGGTGGATTCCAACATACGCCGATGATATGCCGCGATCACCTCCCGGCGGGAAATGACCCCAACGACGGCTGTATCATCATGGTCGGCCGTGATGATCAGTTCGTCGTAACCACTTGACATCATTCGACTGATAGCGGTGTGAAGCGTATCTTGCGGGGTTACTGTGACAGCCGTGGCTAAAAAATCGGCGGCGATCAGCAGATTATCGATGCCATCTTCCCCGATGTGTCGTCTTAGTTCCCGTCCGTCAACCACGCCAACCAATTGCGGTGGATGTCCGGATATGATCGGAAAAACCGATTGGGTGCTTTGAGAGAAACAATGCACCAACTGAGGCATCGGCATGTGTGTTGGAACGGTCTGCGGCATAGGTTTGGTGGGAGAGATGGCTTCGGACACCCTGATTCGCAGCAAGACGGCACCCATCATATCTGATAGTTGAGCCGGTGCATCCATACGCGTGGGAACCTGTTCGGAAAACAGCCGTGAACGTTTGGCCAATAACCATGCGATAAGACACACCCACAGTGACGGCACCAAAAGGCGATAACTTCCAACCACCTCCGACACCATGATCACGGTGGCAAGCAGGGTATTCGATACGGCCGCAAAGAAGCCGGCCATACCGACGACAACGAACGCAGCAACTTCGATACCAAGGTCTGGCGCTAAATTAGCAGACGCAATACCAACAACCCCTCCGAGTGCGGCCCCAATCACCAACGCCGGCGCGAAATCACCTCCGGAGCCGCCAGAACCGACCGTTAGCGCTGTTGCGAACCCTTTCACCACGGCCAAAAGCAGCAATACTCCAGCGCCGACTTTGCCATAAACCGCCATTTCAATAATGCCGTAACCTGTCCCCAACACCTGCGGAACCCACAAACCGATCAGCCCGACCCCCAACGCACCGATCGCCGGTCGCACCCACAACGGCAAACCCGTTGCGTTTCCAATCTTTGCCGATGCCATTCGCATCGTGAATACAAACGCACCCGCTCCAACGGCAAGCACAAGAGCCAAAGCGGTGTAGGGAATCAGTTGAAGTGGGTCATCGAAATGTACAGGAGGAAACACAAACAGCGCTTCCCAATTGTGCATGGCGCCATAAACCCCATAGGAAACCGTAGACGCAATAATAGATGCAACGAGTACTTCGTATTCGAGATCAAGCTCTGAATAGAGAATTTCAGCAGCAAATAGCGCCGCAGCCATTGGAGCGTGAAATATTGCACCAATTCCAGCGGCCATTCCGGCAACAATCAGGATTCGTCTTTCGGCAGTGCTCAGCTTAAGTCGGTTACTTAAAGCGGCACCCACAGACGCTCCGATCTGAGCAATAGGCCCCTCCGAACCTGCTGATCCCCCAGAACCAATGACAAGTGCCGTGGCAATTGATTTGACGACGATAACCCGCGAACGAACAATTCCTCGAAAACGATGGTAGGCGGCAATCACATGGTTGATGCCTCCCCCCATCGTTTCCGGCGCAACCCGGGCGCACAATAGACCCGCCACCAACGCCCCCAAAGCCGGCACAACAACAACAAACCATCGGCGGCCTTCCGGCCACGAAAGTTCAATTGCCGAAAGACCTGCGGTGGATGCACCTGGATCCAGAGGATGGATTCCGGTTAACCGCGCAAGAATGTTCTGGGAGGCCCATTCAATGGAAATGCTGAAGCCCACGGCAATCAGACCGGCCAAAGCGCCGAGTACGCTATAAAGCGCCAGAATACGCCAAAGCCGCCGCGCCTCGCCGACCGCATACGAGGGGTCGAAGAAACCGAACTTCACAAGTTTTCGTGAATTCGGGTCTCAGAACGAACCCAGTGGATGTATTGTTGTAAAGATTGCTCCGCATCAACCTCCAATACCAGAATTTCCGGCAGCTCGTAGGGATGCAGCTCCAAAAGGCGGGTGCGTAAGGCGGAAACACGATCAGCAGAAACCTTGATAAACAACGTTTCTTCAGAATCGTCGGCGATGACGCCATTCCAGCGGTAAAAACTGCGTACGCCAAGCAGGTTAACACATGCCGCGAGCCGTTCCTCGACCAGGGTACGGGCAACCTGCACTCCCATGTTGGCCGGTAAGTTTGTAAGGATAATCCGCATACCAGAAGGTGTACACCGAACAGGTGGGTAGTTTGTAACGGTTAGGCGGTACACGTTGATTTGAATGGTACCCTGCCTATAAAAACCAAGACATTCGGGAATATACCGTGACGATTCAGGAAAGCCAAGGCACGTCACGATGGCCACAATGCAGCCTACCTCTGACTGACCACACGCCGACATGGCGCAGCGAGTGCATGCCGACGGCACAGCTTGCATGGATTGGGGCTTGGGGTTAGTGTCGCGCCAGCTTACGGCCGTGGCTTCTATCCCGTCTGTATAGATAAGACCTTGACGTGATTGGAATTGAACCGCCCCACGTCCGGCCAAACATGACCGAAATATCCGGACCGAGCAAGAACTTGAGGTGTTTCGTGAAGACAAAAGATCTACTCCAGAAGCTGAACCAAATGGATACGATTCCGATAGAAGAGTGGCCGAACGATGCGCGTAATCTGATCGCTCAAGGGTTGGACGACAACGACCCCGAGATCCGATTAACGGCAACGATACTGGCTTGGGCCGTGTTGGACCAGGCATTGGCCAACCGGCTGTTGGAGATGGTTCGGTCTGACCCGTCCGATGATGTTCGGGCACGTGCGGCAATTTGTTTTGGGCCGGTGCTGGAAGATTGGGACACGTTTGGAGACGACCAGACACTGGTCAATGTCCAACAGGACACCATTGACCAGATACGCGACACATTTAAGCGGATTTATGAAGACCCCACCCAACCCAAAATAGTCCGTCGAAGAGTCTTGGAAGCATCCGTCAGAGCCCCTGAAGAATGGCATGAAGAAGCCGCACGCAAAGCTTTTCGTTCCGATGACGAAGATTGGCGTGTAACGGCAGTGTTTTGTATGGGATTTATACCGGGATTTGGCGATATTGTGCTGAAGGTGCTCAAAGAGGATACCGGGGACGCACAAGTGGAGGCGGTCAAATCGGCAGGGCAGCTCGGTCTAAACGAAGCGATTCCCAATTTGAATCAGATTATCCGCAACGAAAAAGCAGACAAAGAACTGCGGATTGAGGCGCTGCACGCGCTCGCAGCAATCGCCGACGAAGCCAGCGAAGAGATTTTTCTGGAAATGACCGCGCACCCAGACACGGAACTTGCCGACGCCGCCACCGATGCCTTTGCGGATTATGAGGAAAACTGCGGATACGCACTGGATGACGAGTTCGACGACGAGAATGACTGGGAAGACAGCTCGGTTGACGACGATGACGATGACGATGACGATGACGATGACGACGACGACGATGACGACAAAGAACGAGACTAATCCTGATTTCTCCCGATGTGTGCGGCGTTAAATGATGATTTTCATGCTTTGGCCGCCTCGCCCGTAAAACCCCTTCGGTATATGCCTGATATTCCCCAGGTTTCTTCCGGACAATCCGGCTCAAATTCGGCTGGATCGTGAAATCCCCTAAAAATAAGCTGCGCACGCCGCAGGTCCGCGCACCCAGCCCAGCACTTAAGGTCATTTTGACGGTCTCGCTGCGAATCCTTGTGAAAAATCTGGGTAAGATAGGATCGCAGCGCAGAAACTTGAATTGACTATCGACTTTTTTTTCGACCGCGAGACGGCTTTACTGTTCGTTTTGTATACGTGAGTGGAGGTTTTTTCAGGTCCACGGCTTTGGTGATGCGGACAAAAGGTGGACCTGACAAATCCAGCACAAGTTTCCCTCCAGCACGGCCACATAACTTGGGGATTTTTGCCGTTGCGCCAAACCGCATCATCGCAAATGCTTCTGATTCCGGAATCGGCACGCTGTTGTGCTCAAAGGCCACCACAAAAATGCAACCATCCCGCCATCTTGAACACCCCCAAGCCTGACGCCCACGAACAATGGTTCCTTGGTTACACAACGGACAAACGGGGGGCGCCGTTGGAACCTCCGGCGACCTAGGTGGCACAACTCGCCGAGATGGTTTGGATGGCTGCGAATCAAATGCGAAACCGACGTCACCGTCCGGTTTGAGAACAAGACACGCGGAAAACGTTTTTCCCGCCGAACTACGAAATCCCGAAACAACAGCCGTTCTGCCCCGATTCAGCAGATGTTTCGCCATCTCAACTGTGACTGGTTTTGACGCAACTTGGCGAGGAATAGCGACTTTGCAGTCTGGTTTGCCGCTACAGACATACCCCTGGCGTTGGCGAACTACATCACGCTCACATAGAGGGCATTTCCCAACTACTTCGATTTCCTGCTTTACAAAGGGGGCAAACGGTGGGGCCGCAATTTTTGATCCAAACTGCGCAACCATATTCCGCGTGTATGCCGCGACGTCCTCCATAAAGTCGGAACGCCGCAATTCACCACGGGCAATCCGGCTTAACGCGGCTTCCCACTTTCCCGTTAACTGAGCGGAACGGAGTTCGGCAATCGGCAATACCCTGATCAGAAGACAGCCCAATTCGGTAGGCACGAGCGACTTTCCGTCGCGAATGATGTATTCACGCTGCAACAGGGTTTCGATGATCGGCGCCCGGGTCGCCGGTGTTCCCAAACCCGATTCCTTCATGGCGTGGCGTAGTTCTTCTTCGGCAATGTCCTGCCCAGCACGCTCCATGGCTGTCAGCAAAGTGGCCTCGGTGAACCGTTTCGGTGGTGTGGTTTCCCCTTTGCGAACATCCGCCTGGTAACAGAACACGTTTTCCCCCGCCACCAGCGCGGGAAGGATCTGGTCTTCGTCTGCTGGTACCGAGCTGTCGCTGAGTTTTTTTTCCGGCTTGGGCGCCGGTGGCTCCAAAGCGTGCCAACCTTCCGCCAAACGAACCTTACCAACACTTCGGAACAAGTGACCAAACACGTCGGTTATCACCTCAGTCCGCTGAAAACGAGCATCGTTCATCTGAACTGCAAGAAAACGCCTAACAACTAGCTCAAAAATCCGCCGTTCGTCGAAATCCAGCGTGTTGTTTTTGGATTTACTTCCGGTCGGAATGATAGCATGGTGGTCACCGACCTCCGAATCATCCACGATTCTGCGCAGATCCATTCGCCTGTCACGGAGCATGGCCTCAACCCATGGCGAACAGTCGGTTTGTTCTAATTTGTTGACCAAAACCTGTATTTGAGACCTTTGGTCACTGGTTAGATAACGCGAGTCAGTACGAGGATAAGTGATAAGTTTATGGTGCTCGTATAATCGTTGCGCTACATCTAGGGTTTTTTTTGCCGACATTCCAAACCGCCGGTTGGCAACCCGCTGCAGCTCGGTAAGGTCAAACAACAAGGGAGGACGTTCGCGTACATCCTGAACATCCAACGAGGTGACCGTTCCGGGTTTGTTTTCAATGGCGGCGGCAAGCTGTCGGGCTTCGTCTGCGGTCGGAAGCCGGGTCTGTTTGTCCCGAAACCATGTGCCCAAGTAAGTTTTTCTGGTCTCATGGTTAGTTAAGCTGCGAAAATGTCCCGTGAGTGTCCAAAACGGCTCCGGCACAAATTCCCGAATCGTGTTTTCTCTCTCCACGAGAAGCGCAAGCGTCGGTGTTTGCACCCGACCGATGGAAAACAAGGTGTCGACAATTCCTGCTTGTCTCGCGGTTAACGTCATCGCCCGGGTTGCGTTCATACCGACAAGCCAATCCGCCTCCGTCCGACAGCGGGCAGCATCGGCCAGGGAATCAAATTGACTCGACGGCAACAACGTTTGAAGCCCATCGCGGATAGCAACATCGGTCAAAGAGGAAATCCAAAGTCGTTTCAGAGGCTTATGGACATTCGCATGTTCCGCCACCAGTCTGAAAATCAATTCACCTTCGCGTCCAGCGTCGCACGCATTGATGATCGTATTGACATCTGAAGCGCGGAAATGCTGCACCAACACATTCAGATGCGCGCGGGTTTTAGCGATGGGATGGTATAAAAAGACGTTTGGGAGGATTGGAAGGTGGTTTAGGGTCCAACGTTTCCATTTTCCGTCGTATTCGTGCGGTTCACAGGATTCCAGTAAGTGACCGATACACCATGTCACTCGGTAACCACTTCCACTGAAGCAGGCTCTTCCCCGAGTTTGCGCCCCAACGATGCGGGCAATGTCTTTGGCAACCGACGGTTTTTCTGCAACGATGAGAGTGAACATGCGGCCTATTCGAACGCCACCGATAAACGTTGCGTCACGATGTTGTGTGATCGCTCCAAGGCGAAATGCCGCGAAAACCTTCAGTTAGGAACGCAGGTACCCATGCCACTTGTGAATGTGTTGCGTCGTGGTGCTCTCTGCCATAACCGAAGATGCTCGGGGACGCCGATCTCGCCTGCAATTTCGTAAGCCTAGAGCTGCTTGAGAATAGCTTGTCGTCGTGCGTGGTATTCGTCTTCGCTGATTACTTTTTCACGCCGTAGTTCTTCGAGGCGTTTCAGACGTTCCGCAACGGTTCCACCAGATTCAGACCGACCAGACCCAACCGACTGAATCCACATTGCCGCAACGAAAACAAAGCCGGCTAAAGCAATTGCCGACCCCAGCACAACTACCGGCAGCAGGTTTGCCACACCGTTGAGCGATGCGATGGTCGAACCAATCGCCACCAACCCGCCGAGCGTAATCAAAACCAGCGCCATCGTCCATCCTCCCCTCGCCGTGGGGACGGGAGGAGGTGGCGCCTGCGGTGCCGATTCCGCTGTCTTGGCTGTTGCCTTTTTTTCAACATTGGCCTTTGCATCGCTGACCCAATTGTCACCCGGTGGCTCCGATGGCACGGAACGAGGCATCGGGGCATGCGCCGAAGGAACAGAGATTCCGGTTTCAAGCAAACGCTCCAGTTGTGGAACGTCATTTTCGAACCGAATGATCTCATTACAATTTCTGCATTTAACCCGCCGAACCGTTGAAGCACAGCGTAACCGCCGGCCACACCCAGGACACTCAAAAGTGCGAGTTGGCGAGGCTGTTGGTGAAGGATCAAAATATCCTTGCGGAATATCAACCGCCAACGTGTCGTGACGGTGCCCACCACCCTCCGCGGGACTTCCGGCCGGTCGCCGTGCTTCATAAGCAGGAGCACTGCCCTGCTGCACAAACCGAAGCATCATCGCCACCCGCCCGACAACGAAAGGATGCCCTGATTGAACATATTCGCGCTGAATCCGACGACCGTCTAGCCACGTGCCGTTGGATGAACCCATATCTTCCACGAGCAATCCAGACGGAGCACTCGATACTCGCAAATGCCGGCGAGAAACCGACGAATCCGGGAGAATGACGTCGCATTCCGGGTCACGACCTACGGTAAACGGCGTTGCGAGCGCTCCAATGCTTTGCCCTTCAACGTGCACTTCAACGTGCTGCACAGATTCCTCCTAACGTACAAAAACCCGCCCGAACGTAGCGCCGAAAACCCCACAACGTCAAGATTCTGCATGTTTCTTTGAGCAACAGCGTCGATTTTGCGCGTTAGCACACACACAAACAAAACAAAATCAGGAAGTTAAGCCAACATCGACACGTTGAGTTATCAAATGTGTGACACGCAGGGCCAGGATAGGTATAGTTTTCCCATGAATTATCAATTTCAGTTTGATCGGATTACAAAAAATATTTTCGTTGGACCGTATCCTCCGGACCAGGAATCTATTCTGCAACTCAAAAATCAACACGGCGTGACAGCCATTCTCAACCTGCAATCCGACGACGATTTACGCAGACGCGGCATCCTCTGGGATCGGATTTGGGGGTTTTACACGGCCCACAACATAATTGTCGAACGTGTTCCGATTATCGATTTTGCAAAGGCGGATCTACAGCAACAACTCGGGCGGGCGGTAAGTGCGTTACACAGGATGTTAAGTGAGCACCACACCGTCTACGTGCACTGTAACGCGGGCATCAACCGATCACCTACAGTCACTATCGCCTATCTTGCGGAGCATGCCGGAATGAGTCTGACCGAGGCCGAATTGTTCGTCACATCGCGTCGCGAGTGTATGCCCTACACCGACGTCGTTCAGGCATGGCAAAGCACGCGGCGATGAACCAATCGTTTGTGAACTTGGCTAAAATCGAATCAATCCGGTAACCATCCCGCCATCTGGGAGCCCCCCGAATCCGATGGTTGCGTTGAGTGGAACATCTTTAGGCTCCGGATTTTCTTCCCCGGTTCCGTAACTTAGCAGAATTCCGCCGGCCACTGTCATCGCGCCGCCGACGCCGGCGAGAGTCCACACCGTCGCATCGCGGGTTGATTGGTCGTCAAAATCGACTGTCTGATCAACGATGATGGTCGCCACAATGAGCGCAAAGCCTGTTCCAACCAACCCCCATCCAACTCCGATTTCCGTAGTTTTGTCGGGGACAGACTCCAACGCAACATTTAGTGTTGTCGTTTTTCCGGCCTCGATGCGCACCGGACCCGTAACGGGTATCTTACCTTTTCCCCGCACGACGACTGTTTGTTCACCGGCTGGCACCGCAACGGTATCCGCACCGGGTTTTACCTCGTATGTCTCCTTGTTGATCTCGACCATCAGCGGTTGTCCGTCACCGCTGGTTATTTTCAGAAAACCCGACGGCGCCTCGTCGGCAAATACACCGACCGGGATCAAACAGGCCAACAAGACCGCCGTAAAGATGGGGGACAAACGGCTAAGGGACAATTTCATGAGCTGATTCTCCGAGGGTTCCACGTTATCTGAGCAACTTTGTTTCGTTCAGCACAGCTTGGAAAGTTTGAGCCCAATTGAGTGCGTCACGATGGTTTCTATCGTGACCGACATGGGCGCCATGGCGCGGATGATATGCCACGGATTCGTAACCATGCAAGCCGACTTCAAAAGGTCGAACGAGTTGGAAAATCGTATATGGACCACCGAATTTACTCTGGAGTTGATTTCGTTTGTCTAAACGGTCTTCGGTTCGAGCCACATTTTCTTAAACAAGAAGCATGCCAACCTAAAGGAAAGAAGGAAAATTGCGTGTAGTTGTTGGAACCCAAGGCAGAGCAGAGTAAGATATTTCGTCCATTGTTGACCAGAGGTACGCCACACCATGATCGCTAATAAAATCGTTTACACGACGGTCCTCACCGCGTGTTTTGTTCTTGTCTGGGCCTGCTCCGACGACGAGTCGACGCACACTTCCTATGATCCGTCGACACTGACGATAGAAACCTACATCGGAATACCGTCCGTAGCCCCAGGAACCACGGTGGACGTGGTGTGTACTGTGACTCACTTTACAGATGGAGTTGTTCAGTTACCGACCGTGTTGGTAGTCGAACCTCCCATGGGCATTGCGATAGATGGCCTTCGAGTAACTCCCCAATCAACCGGAACCTACGCTGTACGGTGTGCGCTCAAAGACAACGACAGCGTAAGTGACCCCACTCCAGCGGTCCTGTTGGTAACAGCCGGCGGAGCAGTCAGCGTCGAAACCGAAGTGACACCGACAACAATCAAAGCCGGTGAGACCGCCAAGGTTCAATGTATTTCCAAAAATTCCGCCGGCGTCCAAGTGAGCGCACCGACCTCGTTTGACGTTGATCCAACGACTTCGGTGACACTTGCCGCAGACGCTGTTTCCGCTACCAAAACAGGCGACTATGTCATTCAGTGCGCTCTCGCCGACACACCGACTGTCGTTGACCCAACCCCGGCAGTTCTTACTGTTGTCCCGGGAACCCCGGCAAAGGTCGTTGCAGTACCCGAGGTAGCGTCCGCCCCCGCGGGATCGCTCGTTGAGGTGGATTGCGAAGTGTTCGATGCGTTCGGAAACCCGATAACAACCGAGACAACCGAAGTCGCAGTCGAACCTACCCCTGGAGTGTCGGTCAACGGGCACACGCTTGGGCTTGGAAAAATCGGCACATACTCCGTTGAGTGCAGCGTTATCGGCTACAAAGACGCGGAATCTATACCAGCGGAGATAAAAGTCACCTATGGACCCGCAAAATCATTAGAATTAACTGTAAACAAGGTGGATGGCGACGACAAACCCAATTGTTTTGGCCTCGGTGACACCGTTTCCGTAAGCTGGGTGGTCTACGACACACTGGGTAACGAGGTAACGGATGCTGAAGTCAATTTGACTGTGCCCGCGGGCGCGAAATCTGTTGGGGGAAGCGAATACGTATTGGAAACGGAGGGGGTGTATACGTTCACAGCTTCACTGGCCCCGCCAAATGAAGGGGTAGCGAAGTCTGTTTCGATCTACGTCGACTCAACAAAGCCCAAAATCACCATCACTTATCCCAACCGAGGCACCACATTGACTGGATCTGGTACCGTTGAAATAACAGGAACTGTTGTAGACACCGTAAGCGGCGTCAAGTCCCTGACAGTTGCCGGTGCATTGGTCACACCAAGCCCCAACGGAGCATTTTCGTTTAACATTTCGTCAAATCACGGCATGAACATTGTCGACGTGACGGCGGAGGACCACGGTTGTAATGCGGCAAAAACCAGCGTAACTTACTATTATTCAACCGCATACCAGAATTACGAAAACGTGGACGCGGCCGACGTTGCACTTTCGGATAGCCTTCAGATCTTCCTGGGGCAAGAAGTGTTGGACGACGGGGTGCATAATCCGCAGGAAATCGACGATTTTGCGACTCTCATTGAACTGCTGCTCGCGACTGTCCCACTTACAGACCTTATCGGTGGTGTAATTCCTCCCATTCAGATACCAAATCTGGTCAACACCTCATTCAATGTGCTTGGAACCAACATCCAACTGACAGGTGGCGTGGTAATAACCCCAGTCATCACCAATCTTGCCGTCTCAAGCAGCCCAACGATTGCGCTGCAGGCCATATCTGGCGGAATTGACGCGTCAGGATCGTTTCCGAACACAAATGGATACCCCGGGTTCACCCTGACACTAGCCTTGCCGATCGATATCCCAATCGTTGCATCCGCCGTTGTGTTTGGGATTCCTGTGAGCGCAGCGATCACACCCGGCGTAAGCTGTGCAACGACAGCAACCGTTGACTCTTTGGAATTTGCGGCAACTTTCCTGATCAACAAAACAGCAACAACCCCGTTGGTCGTGTCCGGGCAGAATCTGGACGTTGGCCTCAACGGCTTTGAACTGGTGCCGTTTCAGGACTGTTACATAAACCTCGGAAAAGTTGATTTTGGCATTGCATCATTTAACTTACCGACTGTTCCTCTCGACGCAATTACCGGCCCAATTGGATCCTTTCTTGGCGACATTATCAGCCCACTATTGGACTTCATCCTACCATTTCTGACCCAGTTGCTTGAACCGGTATTGATCGATGTTGGATCGCAGGTGCTCAAAGGCGCACTGGAGTCCCTAGAATTATCCCAAGTCGTCCCGATTCCTCCATTTCTGGGCAACAATGGCGCGGAACTGACCGTCTGGGCTTCGCTTGCAAGTGTTCAATTTACACCAACAGGCGGTAAGATAGGGATGAAGGCAGGCGCATGGGCCGAACCCAGTACCAGTTACGACACGCTCGGCACACTGTTGCGGGATCACTGCCTTGGCAGCGAGTCCGGGTCATTTGCATTCAAGGAGCAGAAACCGATGGGGGTTGCGGCACACATGGATCTCATCAATGAGCTGTTGTTTTCAGCATGGTACAATAGTTTGCTGAGTATCGCGGCGGGGCCTGAGGAATTGTCCGAACTTTCGCCGGAAATCGCCCAGTATGGGCTAAAAGAACTTACCCTCGATGCCCTGCTGCCTCCGATCGTAACCGACTGCAACGGCAAAGGCCTGCTGAGGCTGCAGATGGGGGAAACGTTTGTCACGATTGATATGGATTTCGCGGGCTTGGTGATCGATTTGGAAGCCTATTTGTCGATTGAAGCCGACATCGAAATCGTGGCGCTGGGTGACGAACTTAGCTTATCCATCAATGGACTGACTCAGTTCCATATCGATATCGTAAAGGTCAACGACGCGTGGATCGGCCAAGAAGACACCCTTGAACAGACCTTGATAGCAGTATTGAAACCGCAAATTGAAAAATTAACCGGTGATTCCTTGGGAAGCTTTCCGATCCCAGCCATTGATTTGTCGGGCTTACTTGACGGTATTCCCCAAGGAACTGAGATCAAAATCGGAGACACAGCCACAAGCAAATCCAAAGGTTATCTCGTCATTGAGGGTGATCTAAAATAACAGACACACCCCACGCCATTCCGATCACCTTCCCCTGACCTTGTCGTAACCTGCCAAGATATTAGATGGCTGTGTACATATTTATCCTCGGCGAAAATAAACAACCAAACACCGTCTTAGAGGGTCAGCGGAAATAAGGAATCATTCCAAAGCGAATAAAGTGCGGAGATCCTGTGGAATCATCGCTCCTATGAAGTGTATTTGCCCATGGGA
>JABWCM010000310.1 GCA_013360285.1 Myxococcales bacterium | reverse complement strand
AACCCGAGTCATATCGGGAATATGGCGCAGGGTTTTTCGGAGCCAAGCCGCCCCAAAGCCACCGCCCAGAGGCCGCGCAGCTATTTTTTCACAAACTCACAGTACATCTTGACCAACAGAGTAACACATGTTCCAACGATTGCTCATTACGTTGAAAGGAATCTGCATGGGGATAGCGGACGTCATCCCGGGCGTCAGCGGCGGAACCGTCGCATTGATTTTGGGTATTTACGGCCGCCTGGTTCGCGCAATACGTTTGATAGACCTGACGCTTGTAGGACTCATGCTGTCGCCGGCGTTTTATAAACGGTTCTGGGCACATCTAACAGGTCAAACGGCTGGCTCGATGGCCAAAGAGGACGACCACGCGGAAGCTATCGTTTTTCTTTTGTTTCTCGTATCCGGAATCGCTTTGGCGATCCTAACCGGAGCACGGATTATCCCCGGCCTGATGGCCCAATACCCCGAACCCATGCGCGGTTTGTTTTTTGGGCTTATCTTAGCATCTGTCGCAGTACCTTACCAAATGATGAAGTCCAGAACCCCAGTCCACGGCCTAGTTTTTATCGCCATCGCCGTACTCACTTTTTTCCTCGTCGGGCTCCGAGTAGATCAGTCCCGGTTCTCGCACGGCACCGTCGTTGTACAACGTGTTTCGGCAGAAACCGAACAAACGCTCCGGGCGCAGGACCTGCGGTTTTCGGCCACAGACCCAGCGACTATGCACAAACACGACCTAAGTTTTGATCCGTCCACCGACATAACCATGCCCGCCGGCACGACCAGCATTGAAATTCCTATTGTGGCCACTCGTTCCGGCGATGACGGAAACGTGCCCGCAGGCTCGATACGATACTTCCTGCCGTCGAAGTTTGATGCGACCGGTTGGACAGTCACACAACCTGCACCGCTGTCCGGCGGCGCCGATCCCCCGCTGTGGTATTTGTTCGTATGCGGCGCAATCGCAATTTGCGCAATGATCCTACCCGGAATCAGCGGAGCATTTTTACTTTTAATTTTAGGTCAATACGATTACATCCTGTTTCATCTAAACCAACTTGTATCCACACGGTCGTCCGTGTCGGCGGCCGTCGTCGCGATCTTTATCTTAGGCATCATCGTTGGAATCCTGTCCTTTTCCCGAGTACTAAACTGGATGCTGTATCGCCTTCCCGATGAAACAATGGCCGCACTGGTGGGGCTGATGGTGGGTTCGCTCCGAATTCTGTGGCCCTTTCAAACCATGGATACCAACGGTTCTCACAACACTCTTCCCGCATCCTTGACGGACGTTACAACGCTTGTCACGATAGGAACCATGGTGGCAGGAGTTGTCATCATCGTGGTGTTGACCATCGCCGGCAATCGACATGCTCAAGCAGCCGGGCCGCATTAAGTTAGTAACCGACCCGGTCATCGGAACAATACGATCCCTATGAATCACTTCGGGAAACGGGTTGTATTTCTTTCTATTGTGCTGCCCTGTATGTGGGGGTATCTCAGTTGCTCGTCTGAGTCCGGCGGTCCATCCGGAACAACTTTAGACATCAACGCCAACAACACGGACACGAGAACCGATTCCATAAGCCAAGACGTTTCTTCTCCATGGTCCGATCTCAATCTGCCGAAGGATCAGGAGGTACCCGAAGACCAACCGCCGAACCCACGCGATGATATCCGGCAGTTCACAGAAGACACCGGCAAACCGATTTACGACACCACCGACGATGAGGCTCATGCAGATGCCGACGTAACTGCCGAAGAAGACACCGAGATTACCGATATGGTGTTGACCGACGGCACGGTGGATATCGGCGTCACTTCCCCCGATGTCCTTTATGATACGAACGGAACGGACACGGCGCAGCCACCCGACATCGACGAGGGTATAGATATTGCCGTCATCGGCGACACAAAAACCGATACCAGCCAAGCCATTGGCGACATCCTCCCGTCCACCGATACCATTTCCACTCCTGATACGGTACCGGTGGACGACACCGATGACACTACATCCACTCCCGACACAGCCATACCGGTCGACGTGGTCGCAATCGTCGATACCAACGAACCGGACCCACCCCTTCTCACCATTACCGATGTCTGGCCCCAAATGTTGCCGCGGGGTTCACTTATTACCCTGACCCTTCATGGTGAAGCGGCCAGCCAGATTACGGGAATCGACTTCTTAATGGATACTCAGCCGGATCCGGAAGTGTTTTATATTGCAGGAGACGCAACCTATTTGAACGAGCTTGACCAGTGGAGTGCCCCCGTTTTCATTACTCCTAACGCCATTCCTGGTCCGCGAACGTTGGTGATTCAAACCGACGCCGGCGCCATCAATTTACTTATCGAAGTGGATTTGGCTCCCGGCGAAATGGGCGCCATCGCCGGATCGGGGGATATCGGAAAAACGTTGGGGACTGTATTGGCCTCCGAGATGGAGCTTTTTTTTCCGGTAGCTTTAGCCTGGGGCGAAGGGATATTGTTTTTCTCCGACGCCGGCTGGAACACGTTACACGCGTACAACCCCCAAACCGTTCCCAAGAGCCTAGCAAACGGTAAATTTGTCATTCCACCGTTTCACATAACACGGATTGCCGGAACGGCCATTGGCGGTCCATCCATCGATGGAGATTCGCTGCTTATTCCGTTAAGTGAACCAAAGGGGTTGTGTTATCTTCCCGAAACCGATCAGGGCGGTCCCCTGCTGTTTTTTGCCGACACAACCCACCACCAGATCCGGGTCCTTAACTTAGGCGACACACCCGCTGTAGAAATGGGGATGGTGGTCGACCCGGGGTTTGTGGTCACCTTGGCCGGTCAACCGGACTTTGGTTACGCGGGAGACGGTGGACCGGCCCTGCAAGCCAAATTTTTCCGTCCGTGGCGGGTTCGTGGTTGTGAAGGACCGTTATTGCTCACCGGGGATGTGGAAAACTACCGGATACGCGCGGTCAACCGAAGCGATTCGCCGGTCAAAGTTGGAAACGTCACCATTGCCCCCGGACACGTGGACACCATTGCGGGTACCGGGGTGTTGGGTTTTTCCGGGGACATGGGCCCTGCCAACAAAGCCCAAGTTTCCATTCCCAAGGGATTTGCGTTTTCGAAATCCGGCGTCATCGTCTTTTCCGACCCAGAAAACGACCGGATCCGGGTTATCAATCCGAACGATCAATCCGTCCTATTTGCAAACAAATCCATTGGACCCGGCAATATCGACACCGTGGGTACACCGGGGGACCTCATCAATTTTGAAATCGTCGTTCCCGGATACAACCATCCAACCGGCATGCGGATGGATGAATACGAAAACCTCTATGTCGCCGACACTTACTCACAAACGCTCAAATATCACAACTTCACATCGGCCCCCCTTTATCGCGCCAACCAATGGGTGTGGCCGTCACCTACCCCCGTAGCCCTTGCCGGTATTGAACACTACAAAGGTGATTATACGGGCTTTGGCCCTGCGTTGTCGTTGGTCATGGCCGACCCGTTTACCGTGGAGTACGTTCGTGAACGGGGAGAATTATACGCAGCGGACGTCGAAAACCACGTAGTGCTGCGCCTTAAATTACACACACCTTACGAAACCTGGTCCGGAACAGAAGGTTCGTTTCCTGTTCTTCCGCCATCGTCCCCGGCACAACCCCACATGTTGGATACGGACAGCGGCGTGCTAAGTTTAATGAACGGGAAAGTCTATTATTTAGGCGGCGGTTCGGGGGTTTTTAACTTTACCGACATGGCGATTCCCGCAGGCGTAACATTGAAGCTCATAGGCCAACGCCCAGGAGTCCTCCTGTCGACCGGACCTATGGTCATAGCCGGCACGATCCTTGTCGAAAGCGGGTCGTTGAAATCAGGACCGGGTGTTGGCACCGGTGCAGGTGGAGGTGGCCACGCAACGGCGGGTTCAGGTGTCGGCGCGGGTTTGCCTTATGGCGACGCGACCTTAGTTCCCCTTGTTGGGGGGTCTGCTGGGGGCAGCGGTGGTGCCGGCGGCGGCGGATTGTTGCTGGCATCGTTGGAGGAGTTAACCGTATCCGGTACGGTGTCTGCCTCAGGAAAATCCGGCGGAAAACCAGGAGCAGGAAGCGGCGGTGGGATTAGACTGGTCAGTTTTGGCGCGATGACCATTACCGGAACGGTTTCCGCAACCGGAGGAATAGGTCAAGGCGCAGGCGCAGCGGGGCGTATCCGAATCGAATCCGCGGGCGCCCAAAAGCTGTCCGGCAACATCAAACCCGTTCCGTCCACGGCAACATTCTCATCCCAATCTCCCCCTATGATCCCAGGAATCTAGCCCGTGGTTGTCTTTATCGAATATCCAACGTGTACGGCACCAAAAACAACGGTTCGCCGGCAGCATACGGCAATAGAGCCGACAACGCACCGATCTTGTGCCGGATCACCGGCGCCATCGCCGCCCATGTATCAAGAGCATGCGGGTCCGGCTGGTCGCCCCCCGCGTAGTCCCAGGGAGCACCCACTTCGGTCAGAATCGGTAACTTAGGAATCAGGGCGTCTTTCAGCGAATCCAACCACGAACGCCTGGGCAAATGGACCAGCCGAAACGGCTCACCGGGTTCAAGACCACCCTCTTTCTTCGCGTACCGAATCGCGTCGACCAACCCACCGATTTCGTCAACCAGATTTCTTTCAACCGCCTGAGCACCAACCCACACCCTTCCCTGCGCAACAGCGTCGACTTGCTCGACGGTCAGCTTTCTGCCATCGGCAACCACCTTCAAAAACGCGTTGTAGTAAAATTCGAGCCGATTGGTTAACAGCGTCACCTGCTCAGGAGTCCACGGGCGATCGACGGCAAACAGATCCGCGTTTTTTCCTCTTTTCCACAAATCCTGGTGAACCCCAAGCCAACCGAACAACCCCGCCGCCGAAAACTTTCCCGTAAAAATACCAATGGAACCTGTTATCGTACCCGATTCAGCAAAAATTCTCTTTGCCGGCGCAGCGATATAATACCCCCCCGATGCAGCAACTCCCCCCATGGATACAACAACGGGTTTGATCGCCTGAAGTTTCTGAATCTTTCGATGCATGTGGTCTGAACCAACCGCCGATCCGCCCGGACTGTCGATGCGTAACACGATCGCCTTGACCAACGGGTCCCGTTCGGCCTGCTCCAGCATAGCAATAACCGTTTTTGCTCCAAC
This sequence comes from Myxococcales bacterium, assembly GCA_013360285.1. Classification (GTDB taxonomy): domain Bacteria; phylum Myxococcota_A; class UBA9042; order JABWCM01; family JABWCM01; genus JABWCM01. The sequence continues at coordinate 8,613 of JABWCM010000310.1, read as the reverse complement.
ATATCGGTCACCCAAAAACGGCACTTCAAAACTCTCGCCATCCACAATGGAACCCGACACGGTCACCACCGCAATACGTGGGAGTTCGCTCCACATTTCCCACCCCTCATCGTCGGGTACATACCGGTCCAACGGTGCCACTTTTTCTCCGGCGAGTTCCGACACGACATCGGTCAACTCGTCAGCAAACGCTGCTTTGTCAACCAACCCTGCTTCAACTGCCATCGCCGAGGTATAAGGCCCGTCGTCGATCAGCGACAATACTTGCTCGGCGCTTTTTTTTCGTCCGTGGCTAATTCCCCTTACAACTTCTGAAAACAGAGCATCCAAGACCGAATTCCGAACTTCTTCGACTTCCTTAGATGCCATACGTTCCGTAAATGACTCGGGATAGGATTTGTATCGACCAAAACGAATGAACTGGGCTTCGATTCCGATTTTGGACAGCAGTTCTTCATAAAACATCACGGAACTGGATAATCCAACCAACCACATCCCTCCGGCGGGATCGACGACAATCCGATCCGCCTCGCTTATTGTGTAATAAGCTTTTGTATCGATTTGATCGAACCATACAACGACTTTTTTGCCGGCACTGCGCAGTTCACCCAACAACTTACGCACTTCCTGCGCCTGCGCCCAACTGGGTGAATACCCATCTACCCGCACGACCACCCCTCCGACATGTGGATCAGCAATAAGTCGTTCCAAATATCGGACAAGCCCCAGTTGTGTCGGGCGGTCCGGCCCCAAAAAACCGCGTTGAGGCGGTTCCGAAAAGTTTCCTAGAGTTAGCTTAACCCACACGTTGTCGGAACGGTGGATGCTCAACCGCGGCTGATTTGTCACACCAAGCGAGGTGCTAAAACCGCCGAATTCGGCAACATTGTGGCTGTCAAGACTCACATAAACACCCGTTTCTACCGACAACAACGACCAGTCCACACCAACCAACGCCGAAAATGCGGTAGTCACCTCGTCACCGCGGGGGGTCACCGTAGCCCCCAGTCCGAGTCGCAGGCCGTCCACCGGCGTTGCAACAAGATGGCCGGTCAAATCCAGATCCCCGTTGTTTTCCGCAATTTGTGCTTCAAACCCAAAACCAAAACGCCAGGTTCCTGGGCGAAACGCCACCCCCACGTCGTACACCCGGGGAACGGTTCTTCCGGCTACAACCGGCGACCCGAGATCATGCACCACAGCACCGACGGACAACCAATCTGTTGGGCGCACAATGGCGCCAACGTCAAAGGTGTGAAGGTCGGTAAGCCGCCAGTCGTCACCGCCGAATCCATGCCAAGAACCAGCGATAGACAACATTCGTGACGGAGACCACGCGAGCCCAATTCCCCCTTTCAACACCCCGTCTCGCAAATATTGGAAGTCAGCACCCAACCGAAACGGCCCCAACAAACCCAGCGCACCAAACACCCCAAACCCGTCGGCGGACCCGTTCAACTGTTCGGTATATTGAAGCCACACATCGAACCCATCTACAAACCCCAGCGCCGCTGGGTTGACCTCCAATGCCCGAGCCGAGTCAATATCGGTGATCCGTTCCACCGGAAGCTGTACACCATGAGTCACCGCTCCGTTCACTTGGGCGTACAAATCCGTTGAACCGGTCAAAATACCCACAAAAATCAAGACGATCAGCCGACAACCACTCACAATCTGCTCCTCCTAACGTAGAGGGTGTTGGGGTAAAAAGTTACGTTACGCGAGGCAGTGACCTACTACGTCGGTCCTGTCTCGGTCGGCCCATCCTCGACGTGCCGCTGGGCACGCCTCCGGTGGGCCTCAGTCGGCAAGACCGACTCGTTACGGCCACTGCCTCGCTCACCGGCAATTTTTACCCCAACACCCTCTTACGAACAAACCGGATACGGATGCAGCATAACAGAATTCCACAACGAAACCGACTGATCGCCTAAATTAGAAATCCCCGAAATACATCCGTGCGTACCGTTCCGTTCAACGAACCCCGTTTTATTGGTGCGTCCCGAAGCGGTGGAAACTTTTCGAACTCGTGGCTGAATCACCTTCGATGAATACAGTTGTTCCGTGATCCTGCGACACGAAAGCGGATGCCCATCACCTGAGCATCCCAAGTGCCTAATTTCACTTACAAAGCTGTCCGGTAGCCGTTTTGGCCGCACAAAACGCCTACCGGAAGGCTCCGGTTCCCGGAAGGCTCCGGTTCGCGTTTTGGCCGAACAAAACGCCTACCGGAAGGCTCCGGTTCACGTTTTGGCCGAACAAAACGCCTACCGGAAGGCTCCGGTAGCCGTTTTGGCCGAACAAAACGGCTACCGGAGGGCTCCGGTTCACGTTTTGGCCGAACAAAACGGCTACCGGAGTGAACGACCGGGTACGTGCGTGCCATTGACACACCACAAAAAACCTGTAGTTATCACGAGATGTTGACACAATGACCACCAACCGCCGAAGCATGACGATGAAGTCTATAAAAACCGTTCCCTCTACTTTTTGTACTCTTCCCAAAATATCGCTGGCCATCCTCCCGACACCGGTACAGCGGCTGCAAAACATCGAACAACACCTGGGATTGAGCCCTATTTACGTCAAACGCGACGACCGCAGCGGTCTCCTTTATGGCGGCAACAAAGTCCGAAAACTCGAGTATCTGCTCGCAGACGCGGTCAAAACTCGTCACACGACGGTATTGACCATCGGACCCGCCGGTTCCAACCATGTATTGGCAACCGCAACATACGCCCAAGCGATAGGCCTCAACGCGGTTGCCGTTATTTTTCCCCGCGTCGACACGCCCGCAGTTCGCCGTAATCTGGTCGCCACCCTTCGCGCCGGCGCCGACGTACGACCATGCAGGTCGGCGCTTACCGTGCCGCTTGGTTGGCTGGAAGGAGCGGCAATTGCGGCCTGCGCCGAGACCGATGACCCGCAAGCGAAAATCCTCGCCTACAACATTCCGGCGGGGGGCTCCTCCCCTGTGGGCTGTGTCGGCTATTTTGAAGCGTTTTTGGAGCTAATGGAACAATTTCGCTCAATGGGAAAACCCATTCCGTCAAGGATTTACGTGGCCCTTGGCACGGGCGGCACAGCAGCGGGACTGTTGGCGGCTATTTCCACACTACCCGTTGCCACGGAGGTCGTGGGTGTTCAAGTCACCCCGAAAATCGTGGTGCGCCGGTCAACCATACTAACCCTAGCGCAACAAACACTTGATCTCCTTGCTCAATCCGGCTGTGCGCAAGCCCAATGCACTGTCCGGGAAGAGGCTCTACGTGTGGTGACAAATCAGTTTGGTGACGGATACGGCAAAGTGACTCCTCAAGCGCAAAAAGCAATGGCCACAGCATATGAACTTGAGAAACTGGAACTGGAAGGCACGTACACGGCCAAAACTTTTGCTGCGTTGTTGGAAGATCTGGCCACAGCACCACCCCACGACACCGGCGTTTTGTACTGGCACACCTACAGTAGTGTTGAATTACCGGTTGAACCCGACCCGGACATCCCCGAAAGGTTCAAACCGCTGCTTCAGCCGGCCGACAGTCCATGAAGCACAGAGAGTTTGTGAACCGTAATCCGTCACGGTTTTTTGGAAGAAGTCCCCAACTGAGGTAAATCACCTGGAGGTGCGGGTTCAATCCAAAGCTCCTTTTCTTGGCCACGCTCGGGCACATCCAGTCTTCGTAACAGTCGATCCAACTTCCTGTAGGACTCCGCGGTCGTCACCACAATGAGTTGGCCGGTCCGTTCATCGCTTACAAACCGCGGAGGCGGGCCGGTTTTGGTTTCCCAAACCGCGGAAACCAAGTCGACCAACTCCTGCGGATCCCGATGCAGAATTGGCCGCACATAGATTCTGAGTGCCCCACCTTTGGGTACGTCCAGCAGCGACAAAATTCGTTCAAAACGGCGAATCGACTCGGGATAATCGTGGATAACAACGGCGTTCTGACCCGACGAGACATCAACGGTACCAGTCTTGCCGGCAAGTTTCTGATACAAATCCAAAACTCTCTGGGGCTCCACGTGATGAAGTTTCACAACGCGGGTGATACGCTCGTTTGCTGCAGCAAGGGGAACCGCCATGAGAATGGCAAAGATAACAACCAACAACGTAAAGATAAGCGGCACTGCTGCATACGTAGATGAGGGAATCTTCCGCCACCACTCGCTCCGAATAACGAATGTATCCATGTTCGTGACCTCTATGCTTGAGGCTGCGACCGTCGATCCGCGAGCATCTTCGGACACGGTAGACCGTTTTTTTCCGCCGCCATGGCAGCGCCACGCCAAGGCGCAAAAAGGGTCCACCATCCGCACACCCGCCGGTGCCTCAGCAGTCCCGTCCGCAAGCCCATGAAAAATTCGGGCTAACTTCGTTATTTGCGATCGTCCTCTTGCTGACCGAAGCCAGACGAACTTTTCCGACATACACACACTTCGCCATTTTCGATTGCCTCGTTGGATGATACCGTTCGGCGCCCGATTTGGCCAAGTCCGGACGTCCCATTTCACGAACAGGTTCACAATTGAGTTCCAACCCCCCTGTCCAGTCAATCGCAAAAAGCCTTGTCCTGATGATTTTCGCTTCAATGGCGTTTGCCTCCATGGGTGCGTTGGTCAAGCTGGGCAGCACCACATTATCCGTACCCGTTGTCGTATTCGGGCGAAGCCTTTTCGTCGCTGTGGGGTCAACAATCTTGTTGTTTTTCGGCCACACCCGGGCGAAAGCCACAAACCGTAAGTTAATGTGGCTGCGAAGTGCCTCCGGCTTTTCCGCGATGTGCCTCTATTTCTATTCGATAAGTCACGTGCCATTGGCCAATGCCGTTACGTTGCAGTATTCCTCTCCCATCTTTGTCGCCTGGTTTGCCGGCCCGTTTCTGAATGAACATACGCCCCGATCCGCGTGGGTTTGGTTCGTGATCGCATTTTGCGGCGTATTGTTCTTGCTTGCACCTGACTTACAACGTTTTGATCTTCACGCCATCGCCGCCGTGGGTTCGGCCGCGTTGTCGGCCATTGCTTATCTTAGCGTCCGCGGAATGCGTGAGTCCGACCATCCCGACACCATTGTATATAATTTTGCCGTATTTTCCCTCGTCGCTTCAATCCCAGGCCTTGCCTGGATCGAACGTTTGCCGACGTTTTCGGAATGGCTCATTTTGTTTGGAGTCGGGGCCTTTGCGACCATGGGCCAAGCTCTGATGACACGCGCTTATCGTTATTCCGACGCATCTTATGTGAGTGCGTTTTCGTACGTGACGGTTCTGTTCAGCGCGGGCTACAGCCTGTGGGTATTTGAAGAACAACTACCGGCAACCGCCGCGTTGGGCACGGCGTTTATCGTCGTTGGCGGCACCGCCTTATCGTGGATCGGAAGAAGCAGTAAGAAGGTCAGCGGAATTGGAAACTAAGAAAGGCTACAGTTGACACACGAAGCGGTGACGATATCAGCCGAGACCGCCCTGTTTTTTGGCCATCTCAATAAATTTGTTGGTCGTTGCCGAATCGATTTCCACCGAAAATTTCAGGATGGAACCGGATACTTCTACTTTCAGACCATCGATTACCTTTTTCAGATCGGCTCCGATGTCCGGGACTTTTTCCGCTTCGGTTTTGCCCATCGCTACGAACCCATCAATCGCCGTTTTCGCCTGGGTGGCTGCATCATCGCTGCCCATTTTGACCGCCAATTGGATATTGAGGCCGGAACCCACATCAACGCTGAGCGCCGTGTGCGTTACACTGCCCACCAGGTTTCCAACCATGGGAATCGACTTCGCATTTTCGATTGCGTCTTTGGGAACAGCGCCTACTGCCCAAAAAGTAGCTCCGGTGTCCACATTTTTGGCCAGAGCAGGTAAATCTGCTGACTTTTCAACGGATTCACCACCCTTAGACACCTTCAGCGCACTGGCAACCATGTTCTGCGTACCACCGATCATGACGCCATCGTCGCCAAACGAATATCCACCCATACCTAAGTTAACAAATTTGCTGCCTTCCAAATCGATTTCAGCAAACCCTTCTTTCATTTGCTCCTTCATCGCGGCATTGATTTTCTCGGCATCAAGGTCCCCTTTCACGGTTACCAGCATATCGGCCGGGGTGGCGCCCATCGCAAACGCAAGGGCAGAGATTTTTTCCGGCGTCACGCCGGTCTTTTCGGTAGCCTCTTTCATCGGACCGGCGCTCAGAGCCGCATCCACCTGTGGTTTAAACGCTTTGTAAACATCGCTGGACATCAATCCGGCCATATCCACGCCACCGTAGGCCGTCACGTCTTTCGGGATGTACTTCGAAACCATACCGCCGGATGCCCCGCCACCCGACCGGAAAACAAAAAACCACACCAGCGCAGCTATGGCGATGATGGCAACAACGGCAATGACCGCTCCAGCGGCTTTGCCGGAACGATTGGGAAGGATAGAATTACGCGATTTCGGCGCAAATGAAGTGTTCGTATTCATCAGTGATGCTCCTAAGTGTGATTGATGTGTACAGAGCGCTGCTTCGCTGCGCGCGGTACATCGAATGATGCGTGCAGTGGGGCAAACGGGGCCTTTCCTAGCAAGAATCCACGGCAGGTTCAACCCCTGATTACATTTTGTAGAAATAAATTGAAGTTTTTACTAATTTAAGTCGCTTCCAACATATTCGACAGGCTCACGCCATTGATTATCCACGCCACACCTGCATACGGCACCAGACGGCAAACACATTGACTTGAACCGGATAGATGTTTCGAACCAAGGTTGTCACGCACAAAAAAAATTATTCAACGAAAAAAAACCCCTTGGCAAAATTCAGATCGGGATTTTAATACGTCCAGATCGTTTGTCGGTCTAAACCTGTTGTAACAATTGACTTTTTCTGCCGATATGGGGGAACAGGTGTATCTGAATCGCCCGCCGGTGGATTGGTTTTGGAATCGACATCATTTTGGAGGAAAAACATGTGGACTCGATGGAACGACTATGACTCTGCTTTTGTTGCACTGGACAACCTGCGTCACCGAATGGAGCAGATGTTCAATCACAACGATTCGTTTCGATTCGGCCGGACTCGGGTAGAGGGTGCGTTTAACCTTCAATTATTTGACACCGGAACAGCGTTTGTTGTTCGAGCAGATGTCCCCGGCATGACGGAAAATGATCTACAAATCAACGCGAGCCAGGATGGTCTTACTGTCGTGGGTCAACGTAACGTGGAAGTGCCGGAAGGCTATTCGGTTCATCGCCGCGAACGCGCCCCACTCAAGTTTTCACGTAGCGTCACTTTCCCGGTGAAAGTCGACTTGGAAAAATGTTCGGCGACAGTGAAAAACGGTGTTCTGACCATTTCGTTGGAGAAAGCGCCGGAATCACAGCCTCGCAGGATCAATATCAGTACGCGTTAACTTAATCGTAACAACAGAAGGAGACCCCTATGAGTGTTGATATGACAAAGACCCAAACCGCCAACGCGCAGGATGTAAATGCGGCGGAGAATCTGAACGAAGTTCCCACGGTTGCTCCGTTGGTCGACATTTATGAAAACAAAGACGAACTTCTGATGTTTGCGGACATACCAGGCGTGGACGCGGATGCGCTCAACATTTCGTTACATGACTTGGACCTGGTCATCGAAGGAAAACGATTGATTCCGACCTACGGCACGGCGGAACAGGAAACCCGCACGGTCGGATACCGTCGCTCATTCGTGCTGCCACCGGGAATTGATGGCAACAATATCGTTGCGAAGATTACTGACGGCGTATTGGCATTACATCTGCCCAAAGCAGCATCAGCGAAACCGCGGCAAATTCCGATCAAGACAGCGTAAACGTTAGCGACAAACGACAGGCGCTGTGTCGTTTGAACGCGAGAAGGCCACAATTTCCGGCACCGGGAATTGTGGTCTTTTTTTATTGTCGGCTGTCTAAAATAAGCGTCACCGGTCCGTGATTGACAAACGACACTTGCATCATTGCCTGAAACCGTCCGGTTTCGACCTTTAGCCCACGCGCCTGTAGTTGCGAGCAGAACAGCGAATACAACTTTTGCGCTTGGACGGGCTCCATCGCGCCGGTAAATGACGGGCGGCGACCCTTTCGGCAATCTCCGAATAAGGTAAACTGGCTCACTGCTAAGATAGCACCACCAACATCTTCTACCGACCGATTCATTTTTCCGGCTTCGTCTTCAAAAATGCGCAGTTCAGCAATTTTTCTTACCATAAACGCAACGTCGACGTCGGTATCACCCTGTCCTGCCGCAATCAACACTACGAGACCGGTGCCGATTTGCCCCGTAGTTTCATTTCCAACGTCGACCTGGGCTTTACTGACCCTTTGAACCACTGCACGCATTCCCATTCTCTCCAATGTGCTGTTGAAAATCGGTTGATTCCGGGCAAACGCGTTGGTATCGTGCGTCTCGCCTGCCCCGGCGTCAAGCTGTCCTATGACAGATCACCTGCTTTTGTAAGTGATACACATCAGAAAATATGAAACAACGACTGTTTTCGGACCGAATGTCGTGGCCTAACCTTCTGCCGCTGCGCGCCAAAGTTACCCGATATGCGTGTTACCTTTTGGTGCTGGCCACTTTCGGTGCCGGCGCTTGTGCAGAG
>JABWCM010000033.1 GCA_013360285.1 Myxococcales bacterium | reverse complement strand
TGCTCGGCGACGCCCGGCTGGTAGCCGCGATGCTGGTGCATGGACTGACGCACTTCCTCACGTTCAATGTAGATGATTTTCGGCGATACTCCGCTATAACCGTCATGCATCCACAGGATGTAAGCTAATCCTTATACAGATAGCTATAATGCCCTTAAGGGGATGCTTCATAAAGCGGAGTACCCCCAAAAAGCGGCTGATCCAAGACCGTTTCCTTATTTCTGCTGACGTTCTTTGAAGTGGCTTTCTGTATTTGCCCGGATAGGATCGCGTTTTTGTGCGTGCCATTTGTCGCATCTGGTTTCTGCAAAGCTGGTTCAAAAACTCCGAGCGTGTTAGGAACACACCTCGGATCTGGCAGTTCGGTGCTCCCCACATGATTTGATGGTGTGCGCCCAATTGAAGCGGTGTTTTGTGTTCCAACTTGGACCGCTTGGGTACGACGGTGGTGGTATCGTCGGAAGTCCGACTCAGAAAGGGGTATTCAGCACACGGATGGGTTCGGTACGGCAAAGTTGCAGGAGTTAAGATAATGGTCAGCGAATGGTGGGACCAGGAAGTGGAGTTGCTTGCGAGGCGTACTCGAAAACAGGTCAATTCCCAGCCGGTGATTTTTGAGACTGGATATGGACCGTCTGGATTGCCACATCTCGGTACATTTGCGGAGGTGGCTCGCACTTCGTTTGTGCGCTGGGCGTTCACAAAACGGTTCCCCGACATACCGTCACGCCTGATTGCATTCTCCGACGACATGGATGGTTTGCGGAGTGTTCCGGAGAATGTCCCAAACAAAGACATGGTTCGACTACACCTCGGCAAACCACTTTCGAGTGTACCGGACCCCTTTGGTATAGCCGATTCATTCAGCGGCCACATGATCGGGCGGCTTAAGTCGTTTCTGGCGGATTTTGGCTTTGAGCCTGAGTTTTACAGTTCCTCAGAGTGTTATTATTCCGGTGCATTTGATGCAGGTTTGTTAAAACTCTTGGAGAATGTAGAAGCCGTCAAAGCCGTTGTTCTACCAACGCTTCAACCGGAAACTCGGGTTACATGGAGCCCGTTTTTGCCCATTTGTGAGGTGTGCGGAAGATACACCACCATTGTATCCGATTATCACCCACAAGATGCCCAAATTTCCTATGCTTGCTCTACGGAGTTCGGTGGAGCGTCAGGATGCGGGAATACCGGACGCGTTTCTGTTCGAGGGGGAAAAGTAAAAGTCGGCTGGAAGGTAGATTGGGCGTTACGATGGATGATGCTGGGCGTTGACTATGAGATGTATGGAAAAGATCTCATCGAAAGCGCGGTTATCAGCGGAAAAATCTGTAAAGCGCTTGGTGTTGAGCCCCCCGTAGGTTCGTTTTATGAACTTTTTTTGGACGAAGAGGGGCACAAGATATCGAAAAAGATAGGAAATGGGATTTCGTTAGATGAATGGCGATCATACGCGCCAGACGATTCAATTTTGTATTTCTTGACGAAGTCTCCCAAGAAAGCTCGCAAAATTGGACGAGAATTAGTTGGAAAAACAACCGATGAATTCTTGTTGTTGCTCAAACAACCTACCGCTGACAACGAGTTGCTGCGTACCATGATGGCGGCGACAGCTCCGGGAATTTGTCGGAAACACAACTGGAACTGGTCGAGTGAATTTGATTTTTCGCTTTTAGTAAGTTTGGTGGGTGCACTGGGTATTGACGACGTCGCTGCCGTCCATTCGTTTTTGCGCGATAACCCTGCGCTAACGCTTGCACCGCAAGATGATGCGTTTGCGTTTGAGCTTGTGCAATTTGCGCTTCGTTACGACCGCGGCTTGCGGGCGACGCGTTTGCCGGATGCAGCAGCTCATGAGTTATCCATCGGAGAGATCCATGCGCTCGAGACGCTGCTTCAACGGCTGGGCGACGCAGATTTTACTGCTGCGGACGCGTTGCAGACCATGACTTACGAAGTGGGCAAAGCACGTGACCTTGGTCTTCGAGAGTGGTTTTCTTTGCTGTATCAGGCGCTGACCAAGAATCCAACAGGTCCGCGGCTGGGTACGTTGCTTATGTTACTTGGGCGGGAGCGATCAGAAAAGAAATTGCAGGAGTTTTTGAATTCGGCTGTTAAATCAAGCGAAAAGGACGAGATTTCCACTTGATCTGTTACGGAGTTTCCGCTGGGTTTTCGGATTGGGATGGATATTCTGACGGCGCTAACATTAAGTTAGCTGCAAATACCTGTGTTACATATAAGGTTTGACCGTTTACAACAACTCCAACGCCGATGAGTTCCTGGTCGGCATCCATCACGTTTTTGCGGTGTCCGGCGCTTTCATAGAACGCGGTTACGATTGTTTTTGCTATTGGCTCCGAAAAACTTCCTTTGGCAACGTTTTCGGCCAACTTGCTCCATCCAGTAGCGCCTGCCTGTCGCGTTCGTCCTTCTACTGTTTCCCGTCCTCGTGTTTCTTCGGTATGGGAAAGGTGACCGGTTCGTGCCATGTCTTCAGAGTGGCTTCGAGCCGCCAATTCAAGCACGGGGTGGGGCTGGAGCGGAGGCAAGCCACTTTCCGCTCGTTTTGCGTTCGTTTCGTCTACGACTTCCCGTGCAAGCGTCTCAAGATTCGCTGTCAAATCCCCCGGCGCCGGAAGGAGTTGTTCGGTTGGTTCAGCGGCGTTGGGCTGTGGGTCGACGTCCGCTGGTGACGGCGGTTCGCCGGTTGGCGGCAATTCCTGGTCGGGCGTATTCGTCGACGGTACGAGCACCCAATAATTGCCGTTTGGGCCCGGACGTAGCACGGCGGAAAATCCCGGGGGAGGGTTGGGCCGTGTGCCAATGGTTTTTGTTTGTGAGCCACTGGGGTCTTTGGCTGCGATATTCGCCGTTATAATCAACGGAATAACCACAATTGAAGAAATGAGAGTCTTTCTAATCAGAAACGAATACCAACCGTCTAACTTACAAATTTTGTGTGCTGAAGTTAATTGCGACATGGAAAGCCTCCTGAACCAGACCGAACAAACTAAATGGCATAATACGCGCAACAGCACCGCCTATTCATTGGTCGTCTTTCGAGCGTAGTGGAGCCGACCGCTATGTAAACGCGTTGCAATATGCTGAGTTATCGGACAAGTTGTTGCCAATAAGCATATTGTTGGGAAAAACGACGGCACGAGTGCTGATGAGGTAATTGAATCAAATGAATAGACAATGGCGTGATGCGATTATTTATGACGCAAAAAAACATTATCTTGCGATTCAGGACATAAACGATGCGGAGGTGAAGATTCGTTACGAGTCGGAAATTCTTGGTGTTCCGACCGCCGTGATCGACGACATTGTCGGCTTACGCTCTGGTGATGTATCCACTGCGCGTTTACGTGGCTTTTTGGCGGGTATTTCGGCGGCGCTTCGTCTGCCTCCCGCCAAAGGATTTTCGTTCAGCGATGCCGTGGGAAGCCTGTTGCCGCGTGTCGTTTCTCAACAGTTTTTGACCGGTTATCGTTTGGCGTCGGGGGTTTCGTTGTTTGGGTTGCCGTTGGCTGATGGGTTGGTTGCGGTTTACGTTGTCGAAGGTGACTACGTATACTCTTATCTTACTCAACCCAGGGTCGAAATGTGGGGTGTCACCGATGATCGTGTGTCCTATGCTGCCCGATCTAATCTTTATCACACAACGATACGGAACGAGCCGGTCGTTTTTCGCATGCCGGTTACCCATCACCGATATCAGAGAGAAGATGGATTTGACAGTGGCCGGGTTCTTCTATTGAACGACATCTTTTGGAATCAGGTTGACGCGGGAATCTATTTCGCGGTTCCATCCGAAGATATTACGTTAATTGTGGAGTCGTGTCCTCCAAACGAACTCGATCTGCTTAAGCAGGACGTGGTTTCATTATTTGAGGCGGCCGTTCATCCGGTGTCGCCGCTGCTTTATTATCAGGAAAAGAAGATGATCCAAGTGGTGTAATGTTGGTGTTTGGTTTGGAGAGATTCGGAATTAAAATCGTTCGAATATGAGCAAATCAGAACGTTGAAGTAAGAAAAACACTCGATGGAGTACAAGTTCGTCTTCCTCGGTTCTGCCATGCTTGCGCAGCATTTCCCGAAATGTCCTCGCTGTGGAAAGATAAGAGTACAATCGGCTTTCTTTTGCGTTAAATCGTAAGCTCTGTGGCGTAATTGAACGGTGGCGATGCTCTTGATAACTCATGTCCATGTAATCGTTGAAAAATGGCTTTAAGGTCTCAATGTCATAGTACGTTCGTACGCCCTCTGTCACCGCCGCAACCGGGTCGACTTCGAGTGGGATAACTTCTTCCTCCGGTCGTTGTCCTTCGTAGAATTCATGCCAACCCTGTTTCCACGAAAACATATCCAGAAATTTTTCTTTGAATTGCTTACTTAAGAGCCGGAACAAATCGTGTGGCTGAATGTAGTCTAACGCAATTAAAGCATCTCCGAGCTTTGCGTTTGTTGCCTTTACTCGCAAGATGGCTTTGTCGAGCTGAGTTTGTGTCACGATACCTTTTTCGACCAAAAACGGTCCCAATAGCTCTCGCTTCATGCTCGACGCGATGTGACGCGGTCTTCCGGTTTTGAAATAAATCTCCTTAACTGCTGTGCCCCTTGACAATTTCAAGACCCCACTCAAACGATTGACCGCAATCTGACAAATGAGCCGAGGCAACATCAATTGATTGACAGGGCCTTCGTGCAGTGCTTTGCGTCTGATCCGACGAAAAAATTCGGGTTGCAGACGTCTTATGCTGGAGACTTCTCGTGCTGGTTTCCAATCACCTCCGTCAATGCTGACCAACTCGTCTTCGCTAATTGATCTGGTTTTAAGCAAGTTGAGAAAGTTTCCAAACTGGATTGGTCCGAAAACGTACCCTTCCGAGTTTCTAAGCCGAAAAACAGACCCAGACATGTCCATGTTCTCTCGAATGTCTGTTTTTTCGACGCTGCTTGACGCATGTGAATTGCGTGTTGGTGTACGTTCGCTGTCGCCCGAAACCACGTCAACCATGTGGCTGCCGGTGATACTCGTCAAACGATAAGACCCAGAAGGTGTTTGGAACTCGCCTTCTACCCGAAATGTGCCGGAATCTGTGGCACTCGGCGGTACTGTATCGCGAGGTGTCTGGGTGATCGCATTTGACGACAATGCGTTGAATCGAAGTGGATCGGTGGGTTCAATCGCTGTGGCAACACGAGTTTCAACGTGTGCTGAGGCTGGAGATACCCGTGGTTCAGGAGCGTTGCGGGGGCTCGGTACAGGGGATCGTTCCCCGTGGTTTCCCCCAATAGGGGGAATCCGCAGTGCCATATTGGGAGGCGGTGGCGGTGGCGAAGGGGTTTCGCGTCGTACAACACCCACCGGTTTTCTTTGCGCCTGCGGTGGCAACGGAGTTCGAGCGTCGTTTCTCAGCATGCCAACGGGTTGCCCTAGGGGCGGTGGTACGTTCGATGTCGGCGCATCGTGAGTGACGGCTGCTGGATGTATCGGCACCAGGCGCGGATGGACCGCTTCTTGTTCCGGAGTCTCTGTCGGTGCAATCGCCGATATCGTGCGTTTTGGGTTCCGTGGCTTACTCAACGGAGTTGCACTTTCGGGTTCCAACAACAGATCGGAACTGCCGTCATCAACTACCGGGGGATCAGAAACGCGAGTGGCGTCAATATCCGGTGAAATACCGACTTCGTCTTCAAAAAGTGCCCGGACAAACTCACTTATTACACGGTTTGTTATGCGGATTCGTTTTTCAAATAAATAGTCGTCAATTGCCTGTCGAAATTCGGCGGCGCTTTGAAATCGGTCACCAGGTTCTTTTGCGAGCGCACGCCGCAAAACATCCTTGATGCCTTGGTCGATATAATCATGTTTTTGTAACTTGGCTTCGACCCTCACATCGCGGATATTGATGAGTGTTTCCAAGTCGGACTTGCCCACGAACAGTCGTTTTAGGGTCAGACACTCATACAAAATGATTCCAAGGGCAAATACGTCCGCTCTGCGGTCAAAATCGGCGCCAACTACCTGTTCTGGCGACATATAGCCCAGTTTTCCCTTCAGAACCCCCGCTCGAGTACGTTGTTCACCCTCCCGATGGGCTTTGGCGACACCAAAATCCATGACTTTTACGTCGCCATCGAACGACACGATGATGTTGGATGGGCTGACATCCCGGTGAACGATATTAAGAGGTTCTCCCTTTGCATTTTTTGCATTATGGGCGTGATCTAGGCCCTCACACGCTTGTGCGATGATGTATAGACATATTTCCGCAGGAATTCGAATTTGTTGGCGGGTACGCTTGTGTAGAATTTTCAGGAGATCCTTTCCATGGACGTACTCCATTGCGATGTACGGTCGACCATCGAATTCTCCAAGTTCAAAAGTCTGGACAATATTTGCATGCTGTAGCCCGGAGCACATGTTTGCTTCGGCTACCAACATTCGTACGAACGCGCGGTTAGCGGCGAATTCGGGCAGAATTCTTTTTACGACCAGAATTTTTTCAAACCCACTGATACCGGTCATTTTTGCACGAAAGATTTCGGCCATACCACCGCTGCCGATTTTTTCCAGCAGTTGGTACTTTCCAAAACGCACCGCAGGCGTTTTTTCCCCCATGGCTTCCACTTCGGCCATTTGCTCCTCACGAGCTAATAATTCCAACGTTCAGAATGGTCGTCCTTGCAGCAACAAGCAAGAGGTGAGGTGTTTTGTTGCTGGCCGGTACGTAACCGAATTGAATTTTCATCCAAAATTTGCAAGTAGATTCAAGTGATTACGCGTAGCCACTCCTGCTGCTTTTTGTTTTGCGATTCATGAAACAACCTCACCCGAATACTCCGACCGTGTCCGCCCTGTGTTCGGCTTCCCGGTTTGGCGGTCGCTGGTTCTGTTTGCATTGTCGAATGATTCGAAAAAACCGTCAAATTCACCTGCATTGGTTGCGAGCTGATGGTGTAACCGTTGTTGATATGTGTATCCATCTGGTGCGTGCAAACTCGACTTCGAAAGCAGTCGCTGTTTTTTGGCAGTTCGGCGAACGGCCGATTCCCAGGTGTAACCGCGGAAACGTGTTCGACGGGCTATTTTGATTTGTTTGTCTGCATGAGTCTGTTTTTATTAGCTATTTCCCTTGTTACCTTGCGAGTAAATTTTGACTTGACCATAATCGGGCGCTGGTGTGGCAGTGTCGAATGACGTATTGGTTCGTATGAAAGTAAACGAGATATTTACGAGTATTCAGGGAGAAGGGACACGGGCGGGGCTTGTGTGTACCTTTGTGCGTTTTACTGGCTGTAATCTGCGATGTACGTATTGTGATACGGAATACGCATTTTACGAAGGCAAATCACTAAATATACCCCAGATTCTTGAACGTGTTAGCTTCTTTGGGGCGCCATTGGTGTGCGTTACCGGTGGTGAGCCGATGCTGCAACGCGAAATCGTTCCGCTCCTTGAGCAATTATTGGGTGCCGGCTACACGGTACTGTTGGAAACCGGTGGTCAACAGAATCTGCAGCGAGTTCCAGTACAGGTGGTCAAAATCGTTGATATTAAAACGCCTGGGGCCATTAGTGAAAATCCAGATGGCAATTTCGCTAACTCGGATGCATTTCGTGGGGTTCATTTCAACTACTG
This sequence comes from Myxococcales bacterium, assembly GCA_013360285.1. Taxonomy (GTDB): domain Bacteria; phylum Myxococcota_A; class UBA9042; order JABWCM01; family JABWCM01; genus JABWCM01. Next base: position 24,346 of record JABWCM010000033.1, on the reverse strand, counting down.
TAACCTCGACACGTTGCGGCAAGACGATGAAATCAAAATTGTAGTTACCGGACGTTTTGATTACGAGTGGGCGAAAGGATTCATTAATCAGCACCGTGTGCTGGAGCGCGTGGGTACGGTTCTGCTCAGTCCCTGTCACGGTCGACTGGATCCGGCGTTATTGTCGTCATGGATACTGGAAGACCGATTGCCGGTTCGACTAAACTTACAGTTGCACAAATACATTTGGGGAGTGGATGCGCGAGGGGTCTGAAACGAGCGGCGGAAAGACGGAAGTGAAACCAGATGCGTGGTATTCGCTGAACTTCACGCGCGGCCTGTCTTTTGCCGTCTCGTCCGAGAAAATCCCTGCGCCGTACTCCCGATATACTCAGAGGGTGTTCCATAAAGCTGAAATGTCCCCAAAAGGGCGCTTTTTGCCGCTTTGGCAACGTCACTCCTTGCGGAATATTCCCGATATTCCTCAGTTGTGCCGCTGCCAATGCAGCTAAAAATCGCCGTTTTGGGGATGATTTCCCATTTATGGAACACCCTCTCAGGATTTTTTCGGACGATTTGGCGAAAATCTGACAGGGTTATGAAAACCCCTATTTAACACCAAACTAACGCCGAACACCCTCTTAGATAGTTGGTAATTTAATCAGAGACTGCTTTTTTGAGCGCCGGCAAGTTATCAAATGCTTTGGAGTCGTTTGCTTTCATTCGTTCCGATGATGGGGCTGCCTGAGGAGCGCTTTTATCGATTTTGGTACGAAAAAGAGCTATTTGTGCCCTTAAGGACGCTACTTTTGTCGATGGGGCGTTAATGCTTTCTAAAAGGTCGGCAACTTGTTCAGCATCCTCGACTCTTCCCTGATCCAAATACAATTGCGCTACCTCATTCAACGCGGTGGCGCGATTGATATAGCTTGGGTAGCGTACAAACAGTTCCTGATAACGGTCGATCGCTTTCGAAAACTGGTTGCTTTTCCGATACGCAATTGCCAGTTTGTGCTCAATTTGAGCTGAATTTTCTGGTTTTTCAGCCAGCTCACGTTCATATGCCTGAATGGCGCCTGCATAGTCTCCGGAATCGTAGAGCGAATCACCAGAAGGTCTTTTGGGTGTTTCTGTCGTGTACTCTGCCATTTGCTGAAAGTGTTGTTTGTTGGATCCAGCAGCTCCGGCTGTCGTTATCACTCCCGCCGGCTGGGAAAGGGTCGCAGTTGTGGGACTTCCGGGATTGGGTTCCGCTTCTGCTCGCCCGCGTACATTCTGAGACTCAATATTCCGTACCCATTGAGCTTTTTCTGGGCTGTCTGGGTTGGCGGTGTCCGGTACGTCGAGTGCGTCTCCGGCAAACTCCAACTCGCGTATTGTTGCGTCCCGGTTTTGGGGACCGTCGTCGGCGCGACTCGCGGCTGCGGCTGAACGCTCCGCCATTGTTGCGTCGTTGCCGAGATCGCTCAGTTGAGCAGACGAAACAGGCTGGTTACTTTGTGGGTACGGAATGGCGTTGGAATTCGATTTAAGGCCATTTTCCCACCGATCAAATGAAACTTGCTTTTTTTTGTCGTCAGCGTTTTGCGGTGTAGCCGTTGTTGTGACTGAATCCCGCCGTGTAGTCTGCGCCGCGACAGTTGGAGGCAGTTCTCCTGTGGACTCTGGTTCTGGGCTAGCTTTGAGTTTGTTTGGCGGGCGTGTGGTTGATTTTGCGGAGTCGACCCTATCGTTGCCGAGGTTCGTTTGTTTACGCCCGCCTGATTTGGTCGTTGCGCCGCCATATGCATCGTCGCCGTCGTACAGCATAGATTCCGTCGGTGCTGGTTTGTTTTCGGCAAAGTTCCCACGGTTTACTGCATCGCCGGTGGGTAATGGCCCGGTTCCGGGTGGTGTTTTCGTCTGGGCAATGGCGGGTTCCGGCGTCGCCTTGGGGTCGACGGGAACATCGATTTCAGATACCTCATCTGCCTGCATTTGTTGGGCTAATTCTTGGTTTCCGGTTGCCGGTGTGTTGTCTTGAAGCGCGCCTTTCTCCACCACCAACACGCCAACACCGACGACCAACAAAGCCACTAACCCTGTAGCGGCCGCTGGCCGGAACAGCAATGTGGCAAGCTGCGTAAAGAGGCTCTCTGCCGACTCGGTCGCTGTGTGATTGGCGTTTTTAATCTCACGAACTGCCTGTTGACGGAGTCGCTCCACCGATGCAGCGGGCAGAGGGAATCGCGTTAAGTTACCTGCCATTTGCGACGTACGCTGTAACTTAAGTACGTTCGCATGAAGATCCGGGTGACGCGCCAACTCGGCTTCGTACGATTGACGCTCGGTTTCCGACATCTCCCCATAGATGTAGTCGACTGAACGTTCAAGAATGTCTTGTCGTGACCAAGCCATAAGGTTCCCAACCAGGCAAAAACATCTCCGCTGTCTTTGCCGCAACAATCAGCCCGCGCTTCTCATACACTTGATGCAACGATGTTTCTCGGTCGGTCCACGGTCGATCGGGCTAAAAATCGTTCTTTTCGGGTCGATTTTTCATTTGCACCCCACCCTTCCAGACCAACAAAGAGTCTACATTACCGATGGCTGTCAGGCCATCGTTTGACCACAAACTTTTATAACGCTGGGCCTCGCAGAAAGTTCTATGAGGGTCGGCGAGTCGAGTCGTAACTATATCACGCGTACTTTTGACGGGTTGTTCGAATGAATGTCGGTGCGCTTGGTGGAAATGTACGCCAACATGTGGCGTCTGTGCGCAACATCGTGGTAGCTTATTGCGCCCTGGCACTTATCAAGTGAGGTTGAACTACATGTTAACACGTCGCTACTTAGCTGCTCTGATCGTTGCACTCCCTACGGTGGTCGTAACTCCACTGGTTACGATGGCGGACTGGCCCAATGGTCCGACCGAAGACCCACAACTCGCTCCGCCCAATGATCCGGGTTTTAAAGGCCAATGGAATCTTTGGTCCTTTGTTCCTGATGAATGGGTTGCAAATAACCCTGGATTTCGTGAGGCCGAAATCAAGATGGGAACCGGTATTCACGCCGACCGTGCATGGCAGAGAACGACGGGCGACCGCCGGGTGATAATCGCCGTGCTCGATAGCGGCATCCGTTGGGATAGCGGTGACCTGATCAACAAACATTATCTTAACAAAGGCGAACTCGAAAACTATAAACCAACCAAGGGACCAGGCAGTATCGATGATTGGGATACCAATGGCGACGGTGCGTTTTCAATCAAAGACTATCTGTATGCCGATCCAAATTTTGGCGTGGGCAAAGATCTGAACAAAAATGGCAAATTTGATCCGGGTGATCTGATCGGTTTGGCTTCAGATGGCAAAGACGATGACGGCAACGGATACGTTGATGACATAAGTGGTTGGGATTTCATGTGGAATGACAATGATCCCTTCGACGACACCGATTTTGGTCATGGTACTGGCGAAGCCCGTGACAGCGCGTCGGAAGGAAACAACGGTGAAGGAGACATTGGAGTATGCCCCAATTGCACCATATTGAATATGCGTGTGGGGGACAGCTTCGTCGTTGAAGTAAACGACTTTGCCGAAGCGGTTATCTATGCTACCGACAATGGCGCACATGTCATTCAGGAGGCATTGGGTAGTATCAACAATACCGCGTATAGCCACCAGGCAATTGAGTATGCTTACGCCAACAACGTTGTCATCATTGCGAGTGCAGCCGACGAACTCAGCTTTCATCACAATTTTCCCGGTACCAACAACCACACGGTTTACGTTCATGCCATTGTTTACGACGGGAACAAACCAAGCACGTCGACGACCTTTCTGAATTTCAATAACTGTACGAATTTTGGAGGGCAGTTGGTTTTGTCGACGCCCGGGACTGGGTGTTCGTCGGAAGCTACGGGCATCACTTCCGGTCATGCCGGACTGATTTACTCGGCGGCTGTACAAAGCAACCTCCAGCCGCCGCTGACCGCCGAAGAGGTTCGTGGAATCCTGATCATGAGCGCCGACGATATCGATGTGCCTGAAAGTGTTACAGATACGACGAAGTTTCCGAGTGGTCCAGGCTGGGATTTGCACTTCGGGTACGGGCGCAATAATGCACGAACTTCAGTGGATATGGTCTTAGACAATTGGATTCCACCCGAAGTCGACGTGATCAAACCGCTATGGTTTGAAACCATTTATGTCGAACGTACGCCACAGGTGGACGTGGTTGGCCGGATCGGAAACCGGGTAGACGGATTGCCGCCGCGGTATGAGTCTTATTCCTACACGGTTGAGTATGCTTTGGGTGTTGACCCCAAAGGAGGGTGGGTTGAGATTGCCAGTGGTAATACAACGGGCCTTGATGGTAAGATAGCGACATGGGATGCCAAAGCAGCTTCGGATGCGCTCGACTTTACAAAGCCATTGAAGGATCCCCATCAGCATGCTGTCACTATTCGTGTCATAGTGACATCAAAAACCGCTGAGGGGAAGGACGTAAAGGGAGAGTTCCGAAAGACTTGGTTTTTGCACAAAGACTCTGATTTGCATGACAATTTTCCGCTGTATTTGGGAACAAGTGGTGAAAGCTCCCCCAAATTTGCGGATATTGATTCCGATGGCAAAGAGGAACTGATCATCGCCACCAGCGATGGTCATATTCACGCTTTTAAGGTGGACGGGTCGGAAGCCCTTGGGTGGCCGGTACAGTTGGGCTACAGACCATCTTTGGATCCGGATAATCAGAGTTCGGCGCCGTGGTTTGGGCTGGGGAATCACCGGTTGGCGTGTGCCTATCGTGAGGACAAAACCGGTTGCGTCCGAGTAAACGGCAAAGTGGACCCAGATGTGGGTCAAACCATGATAGGAACCGTGGCTATCGGTGACCTGACGGGAGACAGTACAGACGAACAAAACGACCTTGAAGTGGTGATCACAACTTATGATGGTCACGTGTTCGCGTTTGAACATGACGGAAAAGCCGTTGAAGGATTTCCCGTTCGTACGGACCTAAGTCGTAGTTACGGGTTGACCACTCCGCAGCGGATTGTGGACCACGGATTTTTTGCGGGCCCCGTCTTGTCGGACTTAGATAAGGACGGAAACTTAGAAATTATCGGTGCGGCGATGGATCAGCACATTTACGTGTGGCGCCACAATGGTGCGCGCCAGCCCGGTTGGCCGGTCTTGGTGCGCGATCCGAAGTATCCTGATCGAGCGGATCGGATCGTATCCATGCCCGCGGTTGGCGATATCAATAATGACGGAATGATGGATCTGGTCACGGGCACGAACGAGACCTTTGGGGCACCGGGAGCGGAAAACGAATCACGCGCCTATGCACTGCATGGGGATGGCCACAATCACGAAGGTGGGGCTTTTCACTCAGGCTGGCCTATTAAACTATACGGTCTTCAGGATAACGTGCTACCCGTTGTAGGTCGTGGTACGCCAAATAATCCGATTCTTGCTGATTTGGATTACGATGGAACTCTGGAGATAGCTGTTGAGGCAATTAGCAGTACCGGAAATATCTATAATCACGATGGTAGCGAATATCGCAAACTGAAAAATCAACCGTACGGTGAGTTTTCTGATAGTGAAGACTTACCGATGTACATGCTGATCAATAACAGTACTTTTGCGCGGTTTGATAATAGTGGTGGTATCGACCTCCTCAAAGGAGGAGCGGGTTTCGGTTTTGCCAAAACCTTTGTCGCGGGTGGAAAGCGCGAGTACTTCGACCATCACCTCGGGGTGTGGGACACCCAAGATGGCAAGTTCTTGGCGAACTGGCCCCGGGTGATGGAAGATTGGCAGTTTTTCATGAACCCCGTGGTTGTTGACTTGGATAACGACAAAAAAGTGGAGGCAATCAATTCGGGTGGCGGTTATTTAGTACACGCGTGGAACTCAGACGGAGTCGAGCCGAAAGGTTGGCCAAAGACAACCGGTGGTTGGAACATATGCAGTGCCGCTGTCGGTGACATCGACGGAGATGGAAATCTCGACGTGGCTACCGCGAGTCGTAACGGATGGCTGTTCGTGTGGAAAACGCAGGGATCAACCGACAGCATCGTTGAGTGGCAGTTTTATGGCCACGACCACCACAACACAGGCAATTACAACACGCCACTCCCGTTGTATGGCACCAGCGGCAGCGGACCTGTCGATCCCCCGGAAGACGCTGGCGGAACTGGAGGTGACGATGTCGTATTGGACCAGGATACGGGGAGCGGTAGTGATGTGGGGGAAACGGTTGAAGAAGACAGTACATTGGTAGCAGATTCGAAGCCTACGCAGGATATTACCGAAAGTGAGTCGCCGACGAACAAAAAGTCCGACGATGGCTGTCAGGTCAACGGCGAGTTTGGCGGTCGGAATTTGTGGCTGCTGCTTATTTTACTGGCGATAATGATTAGATACCGACGGATACGGGCATGAACTCGGGGGAAATAAATCCTTCCCGGCGTGCATATTCTTCGAGCCGGGACCGCAACAGCCGTCGTCCACGAAACAGCCGGGACATCACTGTTCCGATCGGCGTATCCATGATTTCAGCGATCTCCTTGTACGAAAAGTCCTGAAGATCGGATAATACCACTACAACACGAAAGTCAGTCGGTATTTCGTCGAGTGCTTTTTTTACATCGTCAGATAAACCCGACATTGCAATCGCCTGAACCGGATCTGCGTCTCGTTCCGCATCTTCTTTCGAAAAAAAGAAATTCGCGAGTTGCCCACTCTGCTGCTTGTCCAATATTTCTCGCTCTTTTACCCGTCTGCGATAAGCGTTGATGAACGTGTTGGTCAATATTCTGAACATCCACGCGCGGCAGTTTGTACCTCGCTCGAACTGGTCGAAATGTTTGAACGCTTTGAGATAGGTATCTTGAACCAAATCCTCTGCGTCTTTCTCTCGGCGGGTCAAGCGCAAAGCGGTTGCGTAAAGCTCGTCCATGTGTGGCAAAGTCAACGCTTCGAATTCCTGTTTTGTTGTTGCCAGTTGTGAGGGGATCTGCTGCTGTTTCATCATGGTTACCACCTTATTCGATCGTGAGTGGGTCGAATGAACAGATGAACTTCGTCTTGTTTTTGCCCCGGTCGGCGCGCCCAGACACAGCAATGTCCGAATATGTTTGTGTTTCCGCGCTGTTCTCTGGGCGTTCCGGCTCCGATTGAGCCAGACTCACGAAATTCTCAATTCACCACCACCACCGGTGTGACACAATGGATTCCGAATCATCGACCCGGACACAAATACGCTATGCACTACGCGTGCCAAGTTTTGTGTCTGCTTTCCGTTGTTGGTCGCGGTGATGAGATGTCGCTGACGTCGCCGCGTTCTGCCTCGATTTGAGGCCAACGATTTGTCGACGTCCGTTTGTGCCAAAAGTTTCAAAATCGAATTATCTGGCACGCGCGTGCGACAAAATGGCGAAACGACAAATCGCGTCGAAGCACACTGTGACACAACGGCAGGACAAGAACGAATCGGTATTTCTTACAAGCTTGCGGGCTAATGCGTGTAGACGTGGTGGTTGGGTGGTGTGGGACCGATGATATATATCAATTTGATATGGATTGTGACCGATGGGTCAGGATTGTTCGACAAATGTAGTCCGGGTCGTTCCTCGGCGTTCGCGGTGAGAATCTGAAACCGGCTGCGGCATCAAACTTTGGGTACGTTTTGCAGCGTTTACCGGATCAAAAACTGGCGACAGCAATGGCAACCCGTTTGTGCAGAATTGGACAGGTGGTACTCGTTGCCAGAAAAAGCCAGAAAAGCAACTTAACGAACCTCCGCCAGGCCCGACGCAAGTACGAGGTGACCGTCTTGGTTTCTGGTTTCGAGCCCCAACACAGTTGTTATATCTGACTTGGACTCAATCCATGCAACGGTCGTCAACACATCGCCAGGAAGTACAATTCGGCTGAATCTCCCCTTAATGCGATGTAATCTTGTCGGGTCACTGTTAAGATAACGGTCGATAATTGCAGTCGCTGCGAACGCCATTGTGCACAAACCATGAAGGATGATGTTGGGGTGGCCAGCCGCGCGTGCGACCTTTGGATCGGTGTGTATCGGGTTGTTGTCAAGGCTCACTTTGGCATAACGAATCGGTTGATCATCTGACACCGTGCGGGTGTGTGAAAACACCAGGCTTCGTTCCTGTGGAGCCCATTCGGTTGTGGGCGACGGCTTTTTTGCACCGTCTCCTTTGCTGCTGCCGCGAATAAAATATCCGCTGACGATTTCGGTTACCAACTCACCGTCGACCCATAAACGTTGGCGAACACGCATCAATTGGCCGGACGATTTTTCTTCGATCGCATCGAAAGTGGCAACCGGGTAGACTAAATCCCACGGTTTCAGCAACCGGTGAAATACCATATCTTGTTCACCGTGAACGAGCCGCAGCAAGTCGGCGTTTACATCCGGGTCGGTAACACAACGTCCGACCGCATCCATCACCGGACGAACGCTGAACATCGGGGGAGCGACCTGGACGGCATTGGCGCTAAGATAACGCGGGTTGGGGTCGTCGGTTGCCAATGCATACGCTTCAAATTCCTCCGGTTTCACAAAATGAGCCGCGCCTTTGTAAAATTTGCCTACAGCAGCGGAGTTGAGACCTGACTTTTTCTGCGGCGCCGCAACCATTTGCGGTTGTGTCTCCTTGGCCGCCTCGGCGCCGCGTTTGAGATCAAACGCTTGGCCAAATTTCATGAGCTCGGCCATGTTGTCGGCTTTCATCTTGCCCGCCATGAATGCAGACTCTGGTTTGACTTTGCCGGCTACCATCCCGAGCAGCGTATCGGCAGAATCAAATGTAACCGTCAGTGTTGATCCGGGTGTAACCCCTTTTTCGCTGCGTACCACTCCATCGGCTACCGAAACTGTCCAATCTCCGGTTCCAGTGATTTGAAATAGAATTTTTGCCTGCCAGCCACCTGCTCGCTCGGGCACGTAGGCAAGCTGCATGTTGTCAAATACCCGGGCAACCAGCTCCGCCGGCGTTGGATCCAACGCCGGAGACTTGGCAGTGTCGGCCGCAATTTCGGCCGCTTTTTTGAAGCTGAAAAACTGTGAAAATTTCATCAGCTCGCCCATATTGTCGGCACCTATCTTACCGGCCATGAACGCTGCTTCGGGCTTCAGGGCGCCAGACGCCATCGACAACAATGTTTCGGCGGAATCAAACTTCACGGTGCCGTTGGCGGTTCCGACTTTGCCATCGTGAGCAACGCAGCGCCCAGCACCAATAACCAACGAGTAATCGCCCCCGTCCTTGACCTCAAAATGTAGGGTCGACGCCCAATCTCCGGCTTTTTCTGCCTTAAACGCCGTCGGCATGGCAAAGAACAAAGAACGTATCCTCTCGCGTGGCCCGGGCCCCGAGTTAGTTTCTTGAGCGACCGGGCGCTCGTGCGGTAATTGCTCGATTTGTTTCAGGTTGTGAGCGATTTCCGCCGGTGTCCAAATCCCCTCATTTTTGGTCACGCCGTCGGTCATCAACATGCGATATTCAAAGATTTGTGGTCCATGTACGCCAAAAATTCGACCATTTACGCTTGCAGCGAGATCGCTAGCCAGAAAAACGACAAACGGGGCGATGTGTTCTGGCAAAATCGTCTGTGGAACGGCAGCGATGTCCTCTGTCATCCTCGTGTGTGCCAACGGCGCAATGGCATTAACGGTGACGCCCATTCGCGCCAATTCCAGCGCACAAACCCTTGTGAATCCGGCGATTCCGGCTTTGGCCATTCCATAGTTCGATTGACCAAAGTTTCCGATGAGCCCCGCGTAACTCGACGTATTGATGATGCGCCCGCCATGCCCAGCTTCACGAAGGTATTTGGCAAACACTTGAGTGCATAAGTAGGTGCCGCGGGCGTGTACGGCCATCACGACGTCGAATTCTGCGTCTTCCATCTTCAGGAGGGTCCGATCTCTTAAAATTCCCGCGTTGTTAACCCAGATGTCGACCCTGCCAAAAGCATCCAGCGCCGTTCTCAACATGCTCTCGGCTCCGGCACGGTCGGCCACCGAACCGTAATTTGCTACCGCCTGGCCTCCGTTTTTACGAATTTCGTCGACTACGGAATCCGCCATGGCACTAGACGCACCTGTACCGTCTCGGGAGCTGCCAAGATCGTTTACAACGATTCGAGCGCCTTCTCCTGCCATCGCCAACGCATGTGCACGCCCTAAACCACCACCTGCACCGGTAACAACGGCGACTTTGCCTTCCAACAGCCCCATAATGACCTCTTATATACGTTCAATAACAGTTGCGACTGCCATGCCAAAACCGATACAAAGCGTAGCCAAACCCAGCGTTTGGTCCCGCCGTTCCAACTCATGCAACAGTGTGACGACCAGTCGTGCTCCGCTGGCTCCCAAGGGATGACCAAGCGCAACAGCGCCGCCATTTACGTTGGTTTTCGCTAAATCGATATTCAGGTCGCGAGACCAGGCCATTACTACCGGTGCGAACGCCTCGTTGACCTCGAATAGATCGATATCCGATACCGTAAGCCCAGATTTTTGCAAGACCATTTGCGTTGCGGGCACTACTCCGGTCAACATGATCGTCGGGTCGATTCCCACAACCGCCATGCCGCGAACCCGCGCGCGAGGCACGAGGTTCAACTTTGCGGCCATCGACTCCGACCCTATCAGTACCGCGGCCGCGCCATCCGATATCTGGCTCGAACTTCCGGCGGTAAGCACACCACCGGTCTTAAACGCGGACCTTAAATTAGCGAGTTTCTCCAGAGTCGTGTCCTGTCGTGGTCCCTCATCGCGACGGGCAATAACACTTTCACCCCCTTTTTTAACCTGAATGGGGACAATCTCACGGTCAAACCAGCCGTTTTCAGTTGCAATTACCGCTCTGCGATGGCTCTCAGCCGAAAACGCATCCACGTCTGCGCGTGACAATCCCCATTTTTCGCAGATCAACTCCGCAGACAGTCCCTGGGGAATGATATCAAAACGTTGGGTTAGCAAATCGGACAACCCACCGCCGTCTGATCCCATTGAAACACGTGACATGCTTTCAACACCGGCCCCGACCACTAGATCCATGGCACCCGCTTTGACCGCCTGTGCGGCAAAATTGACGGCTTGGAGGCTGGACGCACACATCCTGTTTACGCTGGTACCCGGAACTGATACCGGAAATCCGGCCAAAAGAGCGGCCATTCGTCCGATATTGAAGCCCTGTTCGCCGATTTGCGTCACGCATCCCATCACAACGTCTTCAATGTGCACAGGATCGAAGTTGAGGTTACCCACAAACGTTCGCAACAGATTGCCCGCAAGCTCATCGGGACGTGTATCCGCAAAAACCCCGTTCCGTTTTCCGATAGCCGTACGTGCAGCGCCTAAGATATATGCTTCCGTCACTGGAGACCTCCGAATTATTCGTCGATGGGTGAAGCGTTGGCGCAGGTAGCTACCTGCGGCTGGGTTGCAAGATAGTGCAAGAAACCCGCGACCTGCAACAGGGTTCCACTTTTAGCTGTATGGAATTTTGTAAACTTCATTGCAAGTCGCCCATTACGCTGACAATCTTAATGCGGACGTTAAAATCCACTCGACACAAGTGGTGTTTTCGAAGACAAAAAATTAGTAAACGGATCCATAAACGATATCCCACACAAAAATGGTCATTACGTATCGCATACCGTTGATAAGGTTTGTTTTGGCATTGCAGCTCATGTTTTACGCATGTGGTGGCGAGGAAAAAACACGTGCCAACGATACGGATAGTACGGCTGGGGTGGCCGACACATCAGGTACGTCTCCATGGGTGATACCGGACGACACCGAGGGGTTGGACAGTGGCGTGGGCACGGACTTCGACGTGCCAAATATGCGACTGGATAGTACATCGAAACCTTGGGACATCCAGGGCTGTGAGACGGTGTGCGATCTGTTCGAGTGTGGCCCTGATGGGTGCGGAGGGTCGTGCGGCGAATGTGCTGTCGGCCAAACGTGCACTGCCGGACACTGCGAGGTGGTTGGCTGTGTACCGCAATGTGAAGGAAAACAATGTGGACCGAACGGGTGCGGGGACATTTGTGGAGCGTGCTCACCTGGAAAATCCTGCGTTCTCGGTTTGTGTACCGATGGTACGTGTATCCCTGATTGTGCTGGAAAACAATGTGGTGATGACGGTTGTGGGGAAAATTGCGGATATTGCTCAGATGGGAGTTACTGCGCTAATTTTTTATGCCAAATCGGGAATTGCAGCCCTGAATGTAAAAATTCCGAATGCGGAGATGACGGATGTGGTGGGAGCTGCGGAGCTTGTCCGTCAGGTTACGTCTGCGACGAAGGTGCCTGCGTGCAAATCTGCGAACCCAAGTGCTTCAACAAACAGTGTGGACCAAATGGGTGCGGTGGAAGTTGTGGCACCTGCGACGAAGGAAGCGTGTGTACCAACGCGTTCAAATGTGAGGTGGGTGGTTGCAGTCCTCAATGTGCGGGTAAGGAATGCGGTTCAGACAGTTGTGGCGGTACCTGCGGCCAATGTTCTCCAGGTTATGTGTGTGATGGTGGTAAGTGCAAAACACAGTTCGGTGGGTGCGAACCCACGGATCAACCCGGTTGCAACGGTTGTATTTGCGAGGTTTGTGTATGTGGTTTTTCACCGTCGTGCTGCACTTGGATGTGGACTGAGGATTGCGCCAACTTTTGTGCGGCGTTGTGTGGCCACTGTAAGTAGATGTTGTCGTTTATTCGTTGTGGCACTGTAAAAATGACCGAGATGTTCACTTCCTTATTTCCGCTGACCATCTGAGAGAGAATTTTTTGTTGCAATTTATTTTCTGCCGCCCTATAGTTCGTTTCGACGAGTCGCTGTTAGTCAACTGCTCCCCCCTCGGTTGACAACATGTGACTCGTCTTTTTTTTTGCCTCTCGCTTCCGCACTATTTCGTTGCCACTCGATGCAGCGTGAGCCGCTTTGTTGTTGTCCGGTCCTCGTTATCGCGTGCCACAATTGAAATCACATTGACTCCGCCTTCCAGAGGAACTTCAAGGTGAAACGGGATCCTTACTTCGCTGGCGCCGGCAACATCTGCGCTTTTTACAAAGAGTTTTTGTTTGTTTCGATACACCATCACATCAACGCGGGGCGAAACTGAGCCGACAAACGCCGCGTATCCTTCCAGCGGAATGGTCGACGTGGCCACCAGCAGGGAGTTTGCGTCCAGTGAGTCGACTTCGACCAGTGGCGGTACCTGTTCGAACATGGACAAGGTTGCCTTGTTCAAGTCCCCTGGGTTTCCTACATCGTTGGTGGCGTCGTCGAGTGAAATGTTTGCCCGTTCCACCCACAGAATACGTTCGCCAATTCGAATTCGGTACCAATCAGGCAACTCCGCATCTATGCGAAGCCTCACCTCTTCCTGCACCTGCATCAAAACGGGTGCTTCGGCATAGGGCCCGCCCAGTAACTCAGTCTGGGGCTTGACCTTTGCCATGCGGGTCACTGATACCAATTCCGGTCGTCCTGGAGGATACACTGGGATCACAACGCGGCCGGTTGTGTACTCTCGAAGCACCACATCGCCGATGTAAATATCAAATTCTACGCGATCCCCCTGCATGGCTTCCGCCACACGAAATGTGTAGGTCACAGACACGGATTGCTCTGACGCGATCTCGTCAAATTTGCCCTTTCCATGGGTTAAGAAAACATTGTCGCCAGACTGGTTGCGAATATTGGCGCGGGTTTGAAACGCTTTGCCTTCACCGATGTTGCGAATGGTCATATCCAGATCGATCTCTTCACCCACCTGAACAAGTCCGTCTCCGTTACCCTTGGCGTCACGGAGTTCGTATGAATAGGCAAACACGGGTCGCTTCAATTCCTGCACAGCAACCGCCACGGTCGTATTCGCGGAAGCCACTGGAGTTTCGTCGGCAAATATCTCGAGAACAACTGGGTCTTTGCGCGATAAAGTGTTTTTGGGGACCGTCAACGTAACCGACCACTTTCTGTTTTCACCGGGCATTAACTTACCGAATACGAATTCGCGGTTGTTCAGCAAGGGATTGTCGCTTCGAGTCACAGCGCGAATCCGATAAACAGCTTCGTTCCCCGTATTCTGCACGACAGCAACCATCTCCAACTCATCGCCGGCAACAACTAGGTTTCCGGGCGCCGACAGCATTAATTTTGCGGATAACGAAGGTTTGTTTTTTCCACCGCCTCGCGGTGGGGTATCCCATGCCACACCTAAATCACCAAGACGATTATGAATTTTTTGTGCTTCTTCGTTTTGGAGCCGCAATAATTCGTCGCCGGCCTTGGCCAACATTTCGGAACGTGTCGCAACAGGAGCCGCCTCGATCAACTGCTTCGCAAATCGGATTTCGTAATCGACATTGACTTTACGATGTTCCTCCGAAGGAATAACCGGCTCCTCCTGCTCCTCCGGGTCCATTTCGTCTAACGCCGACGCGGGCTCGTAATACCGGATCAACACTTGCGACCGCTCGCTTTTCGCCAGTTCGTTTTCCAGGTGATTGTCCAAGTCCCTTTCGCCGGTCAATTCTTCCTCGGTGACATACAAATCCATGCGCTTTGAGTCCAATGTGACCGGATACAACGCAATGTCAGGAGCAATTCCTACTGATTGTATCGAACGGTCTCCTGGGGTTAGATACTGCGCAATTGTTAGCTTCAGCGCCGCCGTTTCGTTACGTTGGTCTTTCAGATCATACAAGACCTGGACACTACCTTTGCCGAATGTTCTTTCGCCAATCGTTATGGCCCGATCATTATTTTTGAGTGCTCCGATCACGATTTCCGAGGCCGACGCGCTTCCGCTGTTTGAGATAACGACAAGCGGCAGTGGCGCTACTGTGCCTTCTTGGGTGGCTTTTTTTTCTTCACGTACCCGCGCGCTGTTTCCTACAGTCGACACGATGGTCCCGTCCTCCAGAAACAAATCGCTGATGGCAATAGCCTGCTCAAGTAACCCTCCCGGGTCATCGCGCAGATCCAAGACCAGCCCCTTGGTTAGTGCTCCCTGGTGCTCAAGCGATGCAAGAGCTGCCTTGACGTCATCCGTTGTATTTTGTTGAAAGTTCTTGATTCTTATATAACCAATTCCGGAGCCTAAATCACTGCTTTGGACACTTTCGATTTTGATTTCTTTTCGTGTAATGGTGAACGGGCGAGGTTCCGGCCACCCTTCGCGAGCAATCCATATCGTCACTCTGGTGCCAACTTCGCCTCGAAGTCGGTCCACCGCGTCCTCTAGACCCATGTTCACCGTCGATTCCTCCCCGATCTGAGTCAGCTTGTCACCAGGGCGAATTCCCGACTTGGCCGCGGGAGTGTCCGGCATGACCGTTACGACTGTCAGTTCCTGCTGTCGAACGCTTATCATAATTCCTAGACCACCAAACTTACCAGATGTGCCGACCTGCATATCCGCAAACACTTTGGGTGACATAAGAATACTATGTGGATCGAGGGTAGATAGCATGCCGTTGACTGCCGAATACTCGATCTGTGCGCGGTCCACATCTGAAGGCAACAATCCGTCCAGATGGGCAAGAATGTCCTTTAGTGTCCAAGTCATCTCCCAAAGATCATCTATCTTCTTGATCTCAAATTCTTTTTTCGTTTGTCCAACAGTGACAAACACAGACGTTGCGATAGACGCGTCACCTTCGGGACGGGATTGATACAGCACCATGGGAACCGTTCGTTGAATTTCGTCCAAAGCGCCCAACAGCATTGCTTTTGGTTTGATTCTGGCAGGATCGACGTAATTGCTTCGAATATATCCAATACATCTGTTTAAAAGTCTCAGCTCTTTGAGCTGATAAGACGCATCGGTTCGCACGCCACCGTCGCTTGATGCCAACGCGGAGGACTCAGGAGTAAAGTGATACCCCCGTTCGCCAAAATCCATAAAGAACAACAACATCAGCGCCGCGGCATACGCAGAGATCCCCACAAGAACACGTATGTTCATTTTCATGGACATCATTTCCTCAATCTTATTAGTCTATTAAGCATCACGTTGTGTCCCGCAATTCACCAACAAATCATATCAACAATGAGACCCTTGGCCTCTGTTCCTCAAAACGACGCAATTTTTGTCGGTGTTGGTGCTGTTTGCAGGCTTCGGTATACTCCAGAACTGCGCTCCCCGGTTCATAGTCGACCGATTAGTTCTTTCGGCATTATAGGGAGTTTTCATGGGAAGCACACACACAATCCCCGAGGCCTACTGGGACTATCTGGAACATGCGATGGCGTGGGTGAGGGCTTCACTAGCCTTAGTTGGTGCAGCTAGGTTTGAAGAGATTTCTCCTCATACGTACGAACAACTCACTGCGGAGATCCAACACCGACAACGGGCGCTGAAGCAACTTGAGGAGGTGTGGGGAACAACCTTGCCGGTGGTTGAGTTGCGTCATCGGTGGCATCTGTCGAATGAAGAAGTAACGGTTTTGTTGTTTGCGTTGGCGCAGCGTTTGGATCCCGCGGCAACACCACTATTCGTCGCGGCATCAGGTGACGGGTCGGAACTTTCGGCACGTGTTCTTGAGCGGATAGCCGGCGCTTCCCTTCGAGACAGGCTTCAAATGCGGCAGCGTTTTGCGCCAGAAAGCGTCCTTGTTTTGTCAGGGTTGATTTTGGTTCAAACATCACTGCAGGACCCAACCGATGCGACTATTCGTATTACCGAGCGAGGGCTGGCGGCCCTTACAGAGACTACAGAAGCCGGATACGCCACCAGCCAGGCTGCTCCAACGTGTTTTTGTGCTCCACCATGGATACTGCAACGATTCGAGCGGATTGCGCGGAGTAATTTTAAAGAGCCACCAGCTTACACGGTGTTAATTACGGGAGCTTTGGGAACAGGCAAGACAACTGCGGCCCGTTTTCTGGTCGAAAAGGCAAACATGAAGCCAATTATGGCAGATTTAAGCCAATTTTATGACAATACAGAGGAAATACGCCAATCATTCTTTCGGGTACAGACCGTTCCGGGCACGGCGCTTGTGTTGGACGACTGTGAGAGATTGTTACACCGTTCCGTGCCAAGTTCACGAGCGACGACAACATTTCTCAAAGCGTGGTCCCAGCATGCGGGCCTTTTGGTGTTGACCACCGCGCATCCAGAGTTGTTGGATGAGGTAATATTTGGGCTTGTTCACGCCCGCATTGACCTGTCTCTGCCCAACGTGGCGGAACGCGCCGAACTGTGGCGAATCAAAACCCATTTAATACAAGAATTTGAACACATCGATTGCGACTCGTTGGCGCGGCGTTTTGATCTGTCCGGCGCACAAATCCACAACGCTGTTTGGGTTACAAGCCGCATCCCGAACGCCACGGTGACCGATCTGACGGAGGCCTGCCGGATGCAGCTACAACAGCGGTTCAAACAGGCTGCGGAACCTACTACCACCAAATTGCGGTTGCATGATCTGGTCCTCCCGCAGGCCACTTTGAATCGGGTCCAGTCCTTTCTTGCGGCCGCAAAAAGTCGTCCGAAAGTGCTTGATGAATGGGGATTTGGCGAGAAATTTTCGTCTGGGCTTGGACTGAGCGCGCTGTTTGATGGCGACCCGGGTACTGGAAAAACCTTGGCGGCGGAACTGATAGCTGAGGAGCTTGGTTTATTTGTCCATCGCGTTAACATAGCGCAGGTTCTGGATAAGTATGTAGGTGAAACAGAAAAGAATCTGGCACGGATTTTTCAAGAAGCATCTGCCGCAAGCACACTGTTGCTTTTCGACGAAGCAGATGCGCTGTTTTCCAGTCGCGTGAACGTGGAAAACAGCCAGGACCGATTTGCGAATTTGGAGATTAACTTACTGCTTCAACTCATGGAACGGTATTTCGGTGTTGTCATTTTGACAACAAATCTGAAGCATGGAATCGACAAAGCATTCGAACGGCGGATCGGCTATAAGATTCACTTTCCTTTTCCGGACCCGGATTTGCGCGAACAAATTTGGCAGAACCTATTGCCTGCAGGTGCGCCAGCCGCGCCGGATCTCGATTTTTACGATTTGGCGCAACGTTTTGAATTGTCCGGGGGGAGCATCAAAAACGCCCTGTTGAGAGCATCTTACGCTGCTGCGGCAAAAGGAGGTATGATAACCACAGCCCTGCTCGAAGAAGCGGCGGAGCAAGAGTGTGAAGCGGCAGGTAAGCTGTTTCGGCCCGTCACTAAGTCGGAGCGTTCTATTTTGTAACGGTGCACCGAACGATTTCCAATATTTCGTTGTCCGTCAGCACCGTGCGGCTTTCATGGGCAGCCGTCAAGATTGCCTCTACGAGAGACTCGGTAGCCCTGATACCGGCATTTTCCAGCCAAAATAGGACGTTGCTTTTACCGCTCATCCTTCCGATTTCAATTCGTTGTTTCAGCCCAAACTGCGATGCAGAGACCGAAGAATAAACCGTATCCGCGCCGACCAAATCACCTCGCTTCATAGCTTTGGCAATGGCAGCCGCATGAACACCTGTAGCTGTTCGGAACGCATCGGATCCAAACACGGGATAATTAACGGGAACGGGAATCCGTGTTGCGTTGCTGACTCTTCGTACATACTCCGGCAGGGTTTGCAGATCGTGTTCCCACAGGCCCAACATCTTCAGATTGACCAACAATTGATCCATTGGAGTGTTTCCCGATCTCTCACCAACGCCGAGGCCGGTCGCGTGAAGTACGTCACAGCCGGCTTCAGCGGCTGCGATCGTGTTGATCACACCTAGCCCGCGATCCGAGTGGCCATGCCAGTTTGTGAGGACATCGGTTCCCCCTGCGTCCATTACGATCTGCCGCACCGCCCGAACCACGGCGCGTGTTCCCCAGGGAGTCGCATGCCCCACCGTGTCGGCAATGCATACTTCGTTTGCACCGGCCTGGATGGCCGCAGTGTACACGACACGTAAATCATCGGGATGAGACCGTGTTGTATCTTCGGTGACAAACATAATCGGAACATTTTCTTGTTTAGCAAATTCAACTGCTTCCGTGGCTTTTCGCACGATAAATGCCAGGTCCCAACCTTCCACCAACTGGCGAACGCGGGAACACCCCACAAACGCCTCAGCCAGAATTGGAATGCCAACCTGCTGCTGTAAATCCGCAACATGGCGAATATCGGAGACCACCGTACGCACTGCCAGTCCTGGTCGAAAAGGAAGGCGCTCGGTTGCGATGTGCCGAAGCAATCCGCGAATGTCGTCGATCTGTGAAGACATTGGTAAGCCGATATCCCCGCGACGGATACCAAGCGAGATCATTGCTTCCAAAATCGCAATTTTTTCATCTAGTTGTGGTTCGCGGACAGATGGGCTCTGCAGACCATCGCGAAGGGTTTCGTCATCCACGGTCACAGCCCCAAAAACGGGTTTGTCCGCGGTTTCATCGTTCCAGTCGTAAATCCATTCGTTCTTCACAGTCATATCCACACGGAGGGTCAGCGGAAATAACAAAGTGACCCTGAGAAAGCTAATTTAGCGCTAAATTGGCCCGGACACGACTGAGGCCATATCGAGTATTGCCGCACCGACGGGCGTGGCCTAGGCAGCCTAAATTAGCCAATCAGGGCTCACTTATCTATTTCCGCTGACCTTCTTAGTCAATCACTTTCAACGTGAATCCTGTCAATTTTTGACCCGCCGATCACCAATAATAACATCCAACTGGACGAATTATGCGGGAAATCATACAAGCAACTAAATTCATTCGTGATCGGGGTCGTCGACTTGTTGTCACAAATAGGATAACCTGAATTCCTCCGTGTAAACCCGGGGCCAACGGTTGCGGTTCGAAACTGCAGCTCCCCGCGAGGAAGTGGATTGTTCAAGTTGCATGGGATGTACTCAACGAACCTGTTGTGGTGAACCTCGGAAAATAACCTGATTTCGAAGGGCGTTCGCTTAGTTAATGCCCATCACGCGGAACCGGGTCATCCAAGAACAACGCCGCAGGATCCAATACCAACCAGCACCAGCACCACGTTCGAACGGGACAACCAGAGCAGTTACGGTCCATCCGGGCGCCGGGTTTCCGGAGACGAATCCCCCCGGAAATGGAACTGGAGTGTAAGCATATCTCGCCGAGCGCAGGTGAACCATGTACTTCGAGGCAACCGAACGCAGTTCGCAACTGTCTTTTCTAACGCCTGCACGTGCCGAAAAAGATCAAATAATCGGTGCTGTATCAGCGAATCGCGTCTTAGACGCCGCGTCTGCAGCGCATATCCGTGGATACTGGGAAAAAGTTGCTCGATATACTGAAGACGTCGAAACCATGGCTGTAACCGAGATGTTGTTGCGTGAATTGGAAAAAGACGTCGACTGCATCAAAAATGTTGCTGCTCACCTTGGTCTCCAGGGGCAAGTCCAGGGAATGGATGCAGCAATGGATCTAGCGCAAACACTACTTCGTATGTTGGACCAAGTTCGCAAAAAACTGAAGGCAAAGCACCAGGATTTGGCCGACGATGCGTTGTTCCGGTTTCTTGCATGGAATCCCGCCACGCCAAAAACGCCGCCGAGGGCAATAAAAGATCGAGAAAACGAAAAAAAGCTGAATCGAACGCGACAGACGCAGGCTATTATTCAAGAGGCCGCAAAAAGCACCGCACCGCGGCAACAGGGGCCACAAAAGCAACGTGAAGAAAAACCCGATAAAGAGTTTAAACAGTAACATAGTGTTCTTAAACTACTTTAATTCGCATGCGGACCGAGATGGACAGCAAGAACGGTTCGCCTGATTTTGTCACGAGCTGGCGAGCGAAAGTGCTTGGGTAGCTGCGAATTGATGATGCATGGTCCGTAGTCGCGCAGAGGCAGCTTTTTTTGCATTCAATGCGGGTTGTATGAGCACGACGGGACGGGGTGTGCAGATCGACAACTGTAGCCGAAGTACGGGTAGAAACGAAGATTAGAGCACGGCGCCGTTGAGATATGGTTGACTTGCCCCATCCGGCAAAGTTAACAACAGAGGGCCCTCTTCTGTAATGGCAATGCTGTGTTCAAAGTGTGCAGACCAACGCGAGTCGGCGGTGACCACCGTCCATCGGTCGTCCAGTTCTCGAACCTCATCGGTTCCCAGGTTGAACATCGGTTCAATCGCAAGGCAATACCCCGCTTTGAGGCGGACACCCCGTCCTGGCGCTCCATGATTGGGAATGTGGGGTTCTTCATGGAGACGGTGACCGACCCCATGGCCGCCATAATCACGGACAATCCCCAATTGATTTTTGTTTGCGACATCCTCTACGGCAAAACTGATGTCGGAGATCCTGTTTCCGATTGTTGCAGCCTCAATTCCGCGAAACAAACTGTCTCGCGTGCATCGGATCAGTTTTTTCACATCCTCACCAACTTCACCTACGGGAATTGTGATCGCTGCGTCTGCAACCAAGCCGTCCAGTGTTGCACCCACATCAAGTTTAAAAATGTCTCCGTCTCTCAAAACACGTTTGGCGGACGGAATCCCGTGTACGACTTCTTCATTGATCGATGCGCAGATCGACGCAGGAAACCCTCGATAACCCAAAAATGTGGGCACGGCTCCACGGGAACGAATGATTTCTTCCGCGAGTTTGTCGAGCACCAATGTGGTTACGCCAGGTCGGACCGCATCACCAACGATGGCATGAACCGCGGAAACTATTTTTCCCGCTTCCCGCATCGTTTGAATTTCAAGTTTGGATTTTCGGGTGATCATGTATCGCACTCGTTGGTTACTTTAGTGTGCGGACGCTAACAGACATCACGCTTTGCCGCAAGCGAAACACAGGTAACCCGATGATTCACTGAAGTTTTGCATCAGATGAAGGTCCGACCACCGATGTCAATTGACCTAAACGTCGCGCGGACGTAACGTCAGGCTTCAACCATGAACGAAAGGGCGTTTTCATGTCTGTTGATAAACTGAGTGTTCGAGAAAAGGAAGAACTGCTTCGATTGGCGCGGGAAGCGTTAGAAAGCCACATGCTGCGAGGGATAAAACTCCGCAAGCAACCCTCCTCGCCGGCGTTAAGTGAACCGCGAGCTGCTTTTGTTGGGCTACATGTTGGCAAACATTTACGGGGATGTGTCGGTTCGTTTGACGCAACCCGCCCGCTGTACGAAACAGTGGTTGAAATGACCCAGGCGGCAGCAAGTCACGACCAACGGTTTTCTCCCGTTTCCGCAGCCGAAATTTCAAAAATTGAAATCGAAATCAGTGTACTAGGTCCGTTTTTGACCGTCACCGACCCGTCAGAAATTACGATTGGGCGGCACGGTTTGGTGATCACACAGGGAAGGCGACGAGGAGTGCTGTTGCCTCAGGTTGCCACCGAATATGGTTGGAACGTTTCGGAATTTTTGCGGCAAACCTGTCGCAAAGCAGGGATCGCGGAAGATGCGTGGTCCCAGCCCGACACAACGATTCAAATGTTTACGGCGCAGGTATTCAGTGAATCTCGAACCCGGATCTGATAACTCACCTGAATGCGTCCGCACATTGCGCCGAGACAGGTATTATGCCGGTTGTGAAACCGTGCCGGGACCCAGCATGGTCCGGCGGTGGACACGGTCAGCGATCCGGTGGATGTTACTTTGCCTTATTTGCCAAGGTTTGTTCGCGTGTACCCCCGAAAGTCAGATACTTACCGGGCGGTGGCAATCCCGGGAAACCATAAGCCCACTGGTCACCGTCAATGGAGACGTGATGCTGCTGGACCAGGGAATGGAATTGTACCTTGGACACTACGGGCCGGACGTGGTTGGGGTCACAAGGTTTTACGAACAACAATTTTCGTCAAACGATGACCTCGGACACAACATCCCGCCGGCCGCCGGATGTGCGTGTACCTGGGTCGAAAACGGACGCTATCGAGATTCACGCCGATTTACATTTTTGTTGACCAAAGAAAAAAACTCCGGTTGTCTGCCGGACGATGTACATTGGCATGAAACCACTAAGTTACAACTGGAGTTTGAGCTATATCTGGTGAATGATGACATGCTGGCCGGGACATTCTCGACAATTGGCGCCACACCGTTTACTCAACCGGTCGTATTTGTTCGCGATCCACTGGACACTGACCTGAGCGAAACGGAGAAGATGTGCGCACCATGAATCACCAGACCCCTCAATTGCTGTGGGTGTGGATGTTGGTGTGGGGATTGGTCGCCCTGGTCGGGACGGCTACGAAGCTGCAAGTGGTGAAAGCTCAACCGGCGCGTACCTCGCCGGCGATCCAAGTTGCTCCGAGTGACTTGGAGTTCTCCCCAATAGGGGTGATATTTTTGCCGTTCCGTGACTACACGACATCGGCCACGGATTTGTTTTACGACTCAAGTGTGCCTGGCCCCCCGGAAAAAGTTGTGAATGTGTGGCTAAACGACGTGTTTAAGGATCTTGTTGCGACAACGGAGACAGAGGCAAGAATTGCGATACGGCACGATGTCCGTTCGAGACTCGACAAGTCAAGACGCTACGAAAGCACAAAGCAGGTAGTTGAAGAACGGTATTCGCTTGGTCTCGATCTTTATCAGGAACTTCGTCTGGAATCTTCCGAGGCATCGCTCAACTTGGCCTCCAAAACAGCACAGGACAACTTTGTCGACATTCAAGACCCGGTAATCTATGCCAATATTCAGCTTACATTAGCCCTTGTTTTGTTGGAAAAAGGAGAAACGAATTTGGCGCATGTTGCGCTGAAAAGAATGTTTTTGGTTGATCCTAACCGACGGTTTACAAAGGGGTACTACCCAGCAAACGTAGAGACAGCACTGATGGCCGCGTGGACCGACCTTCAGCAAACCGCGTCGTTAGAACTGGCATTCGAACTCGACTCGATTGAGACCCTTCTGCGTGAGGTTCGGGCTCGTGAAGTAGTGACCGGGGCCTTGGTGAAACAGGGCGACGCCTCTGTGTTGCGATTTGTGATCTATGATGGAGCGGCACGTGCGTTTCGAATGCGGGAGGATATCCCAATTCGGCAGGGTGACCCTCATCCTATTGGACTGGAAACGGCGATGAGCCGATGGTTGGCCTGTTTACCAGGAGCAACGCTGCGGACACAGGACAGAAGTGAATTTCCCGGACCGGCAAATCCAACGCGTCGCATTACTGTGGACTCTGGTTTAGCGCACGGTTTGTACCTAACCCGGCCGACGCGCGACTATTTCAATAGCCTCGGTCTGGTAATCAACGTTGGGTGGCATGCCATGCCAGGGCTCGACGTATATGCCAAGCTGAATCTGTATTCCTCTATCGCGGACCCGCTTCGAGATTTACAGGGGAGTTTAACGTCGGCAAGACTTGTACTGGGCAGCGGATTGCGGTTCGGAAATAACCGCTGGCAG
>JABWCM010000309.1 GCA_013360285.1 Myxococcales bacterium | reverse complement strand
GCAGGACCGACGCAGTAGGCCAATGGCTCGCGTAGCTTATTTTTTTCCCAAACACCCTCTTAAGGACTAACCTATGAGTAGGCCCATGTTTCGAGTAACATAATTTTTTACCCAAACACCCTCTAAGATACGGATACGCCGCATATTGAATTGAGTGGCGCTCAGATCCAAGAAACAAAGGAACTAAACGAAAACGTTTATGTCGACTTGGACATCAACGGGAAGGTCGTAGGCCTTACCATTGAGCATGCCCAACGGCAAACGAACAACCACAAATTTTCGTACGAAGTAGCGGCGTAACCCGTCGTTGCAGCGGGTGCGGTGCCAGGCACTTATTTTCCGGCTGAATCTCTATTTGCACCCAGCCCTTGACAAAGCCACAAGCCGTGGTGGACCTTGTCTATATCAACGGGGGAACGCGGAGCCAGTGGTCGCCGGCAGAGGTCCTACAAAATGATGCCAAATGCCAAAACACAGCAACTAATTGATGTGGCAGTTTCCCTTCCGGTTGAAGAACGTGCGTTGATCGTGGAGTCCTTACTCCGCAGCCTGAACCGGCCGGATAGTGAAATGGATGAAAAGTGGGCCGAAGAGGCTAACCGCCGGTTAAGTGAACTCAGGAAAGGCAGCGAGGAAACCGTTTCTGGAACCGAAGTGTTTCGGAAGATATCGAAAAAATTGAATAAATGACCTTTTCCTTCCATCCCGACGCGGAAAAATAAGTGCCCGAAAACAAGTGCCTGGCACCTGTTCGGTCAGCACCTATTTGGGCACGCGGACAGGGCTTCGCACCGCCGCTTTTCGCCGAACCGTTAGGCGGCTTCGTGAAACCCGACATTGTGAGAGAATTACTCTGGAGGTTTAATATGAAGGAAGAGAAGTTGCTGGAACGTATCATACTCAACCCAAAGGTCATGGTGGGTAAGCCGACAATAAAAGGAACTCGGCTGACAGTCGAACATATACTTGGTTTGTTGGCACAGGGTGCGACACCAAACGAAATCCTTGATGAATATGAAGGTCTTACGCCTGAAGATATGCAGGCCTGTTATCTTTTTGCCACCAAATCCCTAAGTGGAACTGATTTTATGCCACTGACAACGGAGTCAGCCTGAATGCGGTTTCTCGTTGACGAATGTACGGGACCCAAAACAGCACAATGGTTGCGTGATCATGGACATGAAGTGTTTTCAGTTTACGACGAAGCACGCGGAGCAACCGATGATGCAATCATTGAGAAGGCCTACAAGGAAAACTGGATATTGATTACAACTGATAAAGATTTTGGCGAAAAAGTGTATCGAGAACAGCATCCTCATCACGGAATTGTCTTCCTGCGACCGGAAGACAATCGTTCTGCGAACAAAATTGAGGTCTTGATGAGATTGCTGGAAAGCTACTCTGACAGACTGCCTGACCAGTTTGTTGTAGTGACAGAAACACAGGTGCGCTTCGGCAGAAAGTAAGTGCGGTGCCAGGCAGGTGTTTTGGGAGGACCAGGACCCATACGCGGCGTTACTTGGAACGGTAAAATCCAAGGACGCCCGCCAGATGGGCCCAGCCAAGGCGGCGACGTTCGGGAAATACACGGTAGCGCGAGGCGAAGGGCTGGCGCACCCGGAGTTGGAGGCGCTGCTAGACGAACTAAAAACGCTGTCCGACGAATTGATCGAAGCCGACACATCCAGGGACGAAGCGGACATAGAGCTGGCCAGGTTTCGCCAGACCCACAAGAAGTTGGCCAGATCCATCGAACAGGAAGTGGCCGAAACAGAAATAGCCATACTAACCGCCGCCAAAGGCCGAAGAGACCTGGTGCGCCTGATCCTGTCGCCGACAAGCCACAGTACACAGGACCGTACAGGATTTAGACTGGACCAGGAAATCGTGACAACAGATGTAGAAACAGACGAGGAACTGGAAGAAGTGGGTACGGGCGGGTTGGGGTAATGTGAAGATTACGGGGGGCGTTCTCTAAGTACCTGGCCCCCAAAGGGGCACTTGGGGAAAACATCCAAGCTCGGATGTTGATCCCAACGGCACTTTGGGGGAAACATTTTGGTGTTATGGGCAAGCCACATGGCGGCGCGCGGTTTTTTTCTTAACAAAAACTGATTTTGACATTGACATGCCACTCGACTTAGGCTACGCGCAAAAAGAACCGCAGGTGCATAAGATCGGGCGTTATACCATGTTTACGCCATGTCCTTAACCGGGGCGGCAAGGGCGTCAAAATCCCTGCGGACGATTTGTAGAGGAGAAACGAAGGTGTCTTATAAAGAAGCCATATATCCCCCCGCGTTGATTCCGGAACAAGTCATAACCCTCTGCAAATGCTGGTGCTACGATAGAATTGCAGGCGGGATCTTAGGCCGCGATTTTGCGGCCCAAAGATGTTATGAAGAAACTATATAACCGTTGTTGGGCGGACAACGCGCGAACCAACGCATTGCCATCCCAAACGCTCCCTGTATCATCGCGCGATGCTCTACATTACGGCGACCGTATGAACCACGAGGGATACGATTCGAATGGCGTCTGGCTTTGCCCAATCCATGGTCTTCGATCAGATTCTGACCTCGACGAGTTGCTCATCACAATTCTGACTCCAGAAGGCACAAGCCATGACTTTCGGCTTGTTTCGCTGTCCGATGATTTCAAGCGCAAGCTAGAGGCGGCGCTACCGCACAGCCACTTGACCTCCTTTGATGTGAGTCAGCTATCGCTAGGAATTCGGTGCGAGACCGAGGCATCGTTCGGCAATGAGCCAGTTCGTGTTGTCGGCCTATGGGCGCTGAGCTTCGCAATCTCGCTCGGGTACGATCGAATTTCGCTCTCGGACTGCTATCTCGTCAAAGGCGGCTTTCAGAATTCTGGGATTCAGTCGACTGGATACGAATGGGCCATTCAGGGCCGAACGACACCAAACACGCTCGTGGTCGGCGAGGTACCATATTTCGGTTTCTTCGCCCGCGCCGTCATGCACCATTCGGATCGAGTTACCGCTTCTGTTCGTCGTTTCTATGAAGCCGGCAAACGAGCAAACTTTTCGGATGCTGTGATTGACTACGTCATCACCTTGGACGGACTCCTCAACGCGTACGATGCTCACAAGTTCGCTCAACGTGCCGTTCAGCTCGTCCCGCCCGAGCTTTCGCAGAAACCGGACCTCGAAACTCAGATTCGAGCTCTGTATCTTCTGCGAAGCCAACTCGTGCATGGCAACTTCCCACAAGCGGATCGCGTATTGAGGAGCTCATTTGATGGAGACATTCGGATTGCAAGCGGCTTTGCGCGCACCATAGCCACGTTCGTGTTTCAGCGCGTACTACGCGAGCCCAAATGGCTAGACCGCAAAGCATGGCATCGTCGTCCACCGCCTTAGGGTCAAGGCCCGGCGGACAGACCGCGAGCCTGTTGCTCGGTCCGGACCGGTATGCGACCAACTTTCCAGGTTGCCCGGAGCCTACTATTGCGGTACTTTTCACTTGTTATCGAGCGCCGCGGCATCTCATGAGCTTTGTGGTGGAGAGTGGCAGCGAAGTGATTGTCAAACAGGGAGTGTACATGGACTGGCGTAAGTTACTCAGCACAACGCGCATTTCGTCCACCGACAAGTCTCCAGGGAGCGCTGGCGACCACCGCACGGAGTTTCAACGGGACTGGGACAGGATAGTCTTCTCCACGGCGTTTCGTCGGCTGCACGACAAGACGCAGGTCTTTCCGTTTCCGGAGGATGATGTAGTTCACTCGCGCCTAACACACAGCTTGGAGGTTGCCTCGGTCGGACGATCTCTTGGGACAAAGGTTGGTGAGTCTGTCGGCATCGTCGACCACGCACCAGGCGTGACGCCTTCGGACGTGGGGAACATTGTTGCGGCCGCCTGCCTGGCGCACGACATTGGAAATCCCCCATTCGGCCATGCCGGCGAGGATGCTCTCCAGCGGTACTTCAAACTTATGGAGGTGGGTGAGGCACTTACTCCACGTCAACTCTCCGATGTTACGCAGTTTGAGGGAAATGCACAGGGCTTTCGGATCCTTACGCGGCTGCAGTTTGAGGAGTACGGCGGCCTCCGCCTCACAGCCGCCACGCTGGGTGCGTTTCTGAAGTATCCTAGGGAGTCGGGGGCTGACCTAAAAGACCTTGGTGGTCAAGCATCGAAAAAGTTCGGCGCTTTTCAGAGCGAGATGCACGTACTTGAGCAGGTTGCGGATGAATTGGGTCTCCATGCGTATCATACTGTCGAGGGCGGCCGCGGCTGGATGAGGAGCCCCCTTGCCTATGTGGTTGAGGCCGCCGACGATATCTGCAACGCCATTCTCGACCTTGAGGATGGTGCGCGCCTCGGCTGCCTGTCCTCATCCACCCTAGACTCCGTTCTACTTCGCGTTGCCCGGGCATCTGCCGGGTTCAAACAGTCAAGATATGAAGCGTTTGTTAATCCTCGTGACAAGACGGGGTATTTGCGCGCGCAGGCAATCGGGGTTCTGGTCGGTGAGTGCGCAAAGGTATTCGTGGATAACGAGAGCGTCCTTCTGATGGGTACGGATCTTCAGCCACTTGTTGCGCTCACACCCTACCGCGACGCGCTCAGGGAACTTGCTGCGCTTGCTCGCGACAAGTGCTACCGACACCCGCCCGTGCTTGAGCGGGAAACCGCGGGCTATGCGGCAATTGCTGGTCTCCTTGAACTTTTCATTCCGTGCGTGGTGAGTGTGGAGCCCGCCGAGCGTGGCAGCCTGGAGAGCCGTCTTCTGGACTTCTTGGACCAGCGAACTCTGCTGCAATTGTGTCCGCCGGGCGACAAGTATGGTCGTGTTCTGCGCGTTCTCGACTATGTTAGCGGAATGACCGACACCTACGTCGCAGAGAGATACAGAAAGCTGACTGGCATGACTACGTAGTTTAACATGAGCGCCTATCGCACATACAAGCGCTGAGTTCAGTTAGCTCGCCGTCGGCAGCGCAGTGGCTGGAAATTGCTCCGATGGTGTACAGCGGGTGCGGTGCCAGGCACTTGTTTTCGGGCACTTGTTTTCGGCGCCAAAGTCCCGTGAAAACAAGTACCTGGCACCTGTTCGGGTGAAAAAAGTGTCTGGCACCTGTTCGGGTGATTGGCACGAAAAAATCTTCGTGCGCGATCTCGTAAGTCAGTGATCACTTGAATGTCGATTGACGAATTGAGCCAACAAAGTAGGTTAAATTGATGAGCGATTCAAAGAAAAAGGCACTTGTCGCTTACTCGTCACGAGACCCATCTATCGCGACCGTAATCATGGACGCCGTGCGACGTGCGAACCCGAAATCTCCGCATGTCAGATATGAGCCATGGCAACTTAACGATGTTACCGGAAAGTCATTGGCCTCATCAATTTTGAGCCAAATCGAGCATTCTGAATTTGTTGTTGCTGATATTACCACTCTGAATCTTAATGTCGTTTATGAAATCGGATTTTCGATCGGAATCCGAAAGCGCGTATTCCTCATTCGCAATCGCACCATCGTCGGCGACCAAGCAATTGAAAAAGAGGCGGGTATATTTGACACACTCGGATTCAGCGCATACGACAGCGAGGATAGCCTGTGCGATATACTTAGTGGCCATATTAGTTCTGACCCGATCACATTCCCAATCGCTCTCGACAGACTGGCGCCAGTGTATGTTGTGGAATCATCCATAAAGGACCACGTGGCGACAACAATGATATCGCGGCTGAAGAAGGCCCGTTATCGATACCGCAGCTTCAACCCCGGAGAAGATGTGCGTTTGTCTGCCTTAGATGCGATTCGTCAGGTTTCTGTTTCGGCGGGTATTCTGGTGTCACTTCGATGTGAGAAGGTCAATGACGACCAGGTTCACAATGTGCGGGCGCTGTTCGTTGCAGGCCTTGCACATGGTATGCGCAAACCAACACTCATACTCTGCGCAAACGACTACCGGGCGCCAGTTGACATACTCGATGACGTTAAGCAATTTAAATATCCCGATGATATCGCAAGTCACATCAATAAATTTTCTCTTGAAATCACCGACCATCTACAATCGACGGTGTCTGTCCGAATCGACACCGGAACCCTCCTGCAATCTCTACAAATTGGCGATCCCACTGCAGAGAATGAGATGGCCACTTTAGCCAGCTATTATCTGCCGCTAAATCAGTATGACCGCGCAGTGAACGGACAGGTGAATCTAGTCGTTGGGCGAAAGGGCTCAGGAAAAACGGCGCTATTCATACAAGTTCGTGATCGAATTCGCGAACAAAAGCGAAATATCGTAGTCGACCTAAAACCGGAGGGATACCAGTTAATAAAGCTCAAAGAGGAAATGCTTGAATATCTCACCGACGGCGCACGACATCACTTAATCACCGCATTCTGGGAATACCTACTTTTGCTCGAAGTGGCGTATAAGCTTCTGGAGAAAGATCGTAACACATATAGTCACAATCACGATATCTATGATCTTTATCTGCGCCTTAACCGCACGTACCAGGTCGAAGACTTTTCTTCAGACGGCGATTTTTCAGAACGACTATTGACTCTGTCACAGCGAATATCCGCAGTGTATCGTCAGAAGTTCGGTGCACAATTAGGACAAAAACTCTCCACAAAAGACGTTTCCGAGCTAGTTTACAGCCATGATGTTCGGGAGCTTCGCCAACAGATTTCCGAGTATCTTGAACGCAAACGGTCTGTATGGGTGCTGTTCGACAACCTTGATAAGGGTTGGACCACGCACGGCATTGACGTCATTGATGCTGTCATTTTGCGTTGTCTAATTGATGCAGGTCGCAAACTCGAACGCGATATGCGGAAGCAAAATCACCAGTTCCGTTGTATCATTTTTATTCGAAACGATGTCTACGAGCACTTAATGCTCAATAGTGCCGATTTTGGAAAAGAAATGAGATCGGTCCTTGATTGGACTGATCCTGACTTGCTCCGTGAGATGCTTCGGCGTCGGTTGTTATATGGGCGCGACAAAATTGGAAATGATCTGCCTTTCGATCAACTCTGGCCAGCGATTTGTGTCTCGCATTATCAGGGCGACGAAACATTGTCCTACATGATTGACCGTTCGTTGATGCGTCCTCGAAACTTACTCAAAATATTTAACCATTGTCGAGGCTTCGCCAATAACTTTAACCGACAAAAGATCATCGAAGACGATATCGAAAAGGGAATGTTGGCTTACTCGCACGACCTAGTGATTGAACTTGATCGCGAATTGGTCGATGTATTCCCAGTGGCTCAGCAAATTCTTTATTGTTTCATTGATGTTCCAAGTATTATGCCACTCATCGAGCTTGAGCAATACATTGAAGGGGCTGGTATCAAAAAAGACGAGGTTACCAAAGTGGTCGAATTCCTGTTATATTATGGCATTATCGGGCTTCATGCCACGGACAAAGATTACTATATCTACGATGTAAATTATGGTATCCGTTCAACGAACCGCGTTGTTGACCAGATCGTCTGCGTCCTTTTTTTTCGTGACATCTGATTCCCCAATTGCACCTACGTAGGCATCGTTGATG
>JABWCM010000308.1 GCA_013360285.1 Myxococcales bacterium | reverse complement strand
CGAGTCGGCGGCCCCCCCGGCAGGAACCTGGGCTCCCGCCATGGCACTGACCGCCAATTTACACTGCTCGGCAGTCATGTTGGCCGCCGCGGTTTTGGCCGCCGCACAGGCTGTTTCGTTTCCTTGAGCCAACTCGCAGGTCTTTTGTATATATTCTTTGCATTCTTCCGAATCTGCCGCCCCGCCTCCGATCCCGCCCATCGCGCCGAGTGCCAGTTTGCATTGGTCGGCGGTCATATTGGCCGCCGCGGTTTTGGCTGCCGCGCAGGCTGTCTCATTTCCTTGGGCCAACTCACACGTTTTTTTGACATACTCTTCACAATCCGAACCAGTTCCAGATGCTGTGGAGTTGGAAGAGGAAGACCCCCCTCCGCCGGCCACGATCCAACTCGCCGGGACGACGGTGCGCAACTTTGGAATCGACCACCACCCAAATACCAAGTCACCCGCTGCGGCAGCGGCAGCGCCTACGAGCAGCACCACGATCAACAGCACGGCGATTAGCCCCCCTTTGCCGCTTTTTTGTGCCGCGACAGGAGCGGCTTTTGGAGGCGGTGCTTTCTGAGTCGTAGCCGCCGCTTGTTGTTGCTGAGGCTTTGGCGCAGCCGCCGCTGCTGCTTTTGTTTGGACACCGGCCCCCGGGGCTCCTTTGAGCACAAACCTAAGTTTGGTACTGCCTAACGCAATTTCGGCGCCATCTTGCAGAACAACTTCCGCCGCTTTCTGGCCATTGACCACCGTGCCATTGCCGCTACCGGAATCGACCAGAACATAGGCTCCGCCTCGCATTTCGAGGCGAAAGTGCTGCCGGGATACGTGTTGGTCGTTGAGCACGATGTCACACGACGATCCGCGCCCAACCGTAGTTGCCGCGCCGGCTACCGGATAGGAAAATCCTTTGTCCGGACCGGCATCGACGTGCAACATCGCCCGAGCCAACGCCGCCCTTGCTTCAGCACCCATCATCACGGTTTTTTCCGAGTGAAAATCGCCGCCATCGCCATCGTTTCCGTAATTACCGCCATTGTTGTTGGTGTTCGCCATGGGTTGTCCTTCCTGTACTCCCTGAGAGGCTCAGCGGGAGGGAACAGATGAGTGACCCTGGAACGGCCGCTTTTGGTCGGCTTATCCGGTTCCGTCCCTGCGGAATATTCCCGATATTCCTCGGTCCGGCCCGGACCATCCGACTCAAAATCGGCTCGACCAGGGGCACTCCCTTATTCCCGCTGACCCTCGGACTTAATTTGTTAACCTGTAACGTGGGCACAAAGTAGATATATTGGGGTGCCCAACGTCAAGACCGTTCTGTTTTACTTGATTCCATCTAAATTTTGAAGTGCTGCCGTTGTAATAAACCCACAAGCAACATAACGGCTGGACGGTTTTGCTTGTAATCTGAAAGCGGTGGGCGCATTCTCATTTTACTTGGTTTTAGTGGGCACAACAGGTGTGTGCCATGGAGGAGCAAATGCGGTACTTTCGTCTTCTTTTTGCAACTTTAGTGGTGCTTTCAGTAGGTTATCCATCGCTTTCTTCGGCCGCTTGGCCCTATCCCGGGGAAATCGCTGTAACCGATGTATACAACGTCTTATATGGCACAAACTATGATTCGACGGACTTCTCCGGTCTTTCGACACTTGTTTCGGATCACGGAACAGCGATGAATTCGTCGTTTACGTTGGCCGACGTATCGGCGGTGCAGGTGCTGGTTTATGACACAGCCAATACTGCAACATTTTATCTGCAAGCGGGCGGAAAAATGATCCCGTTGTATGGGAGCGGCCCGTGGACACCTCCGAGTCGTGGGTGGCTGCCTGACAATGGTATTACAAAGGTCTTTATTGCCCCCATTTTGGCTGCCAATGGTATCGGTCCGGACCAACCATTTTCTTTCTCAGTTGGAAATGACATTTTGGACGCTACGGACACCTACCGAATCGCCGGGTCCAAACCCGGTGAGTTTTTGTTGGCCCACAACGACAATGGCGGATTGATGGCCGGTGACAAAGATGCCAACGAACCGGTTGTTTTGGGTTGGGGCAAAGACAGCGATGGAGACCAGGTTCCTGATGCAGGGGACAACTGCCCCGACGCGGCCAACTACGATCAGGCGGACACCGACTCAGATGGCATTGGCGACGCGTGTGACACCCCAAAAGCGTGTGATAGTCCGTTTGGAGATCTCACCGGCAATGGTACCACCGATATTGGCGACGTGATTTGTATGGTGCAGTCTTCTTTGGCTTTCCAGAGCAACTCACCACTGCCGGCATGTCTTGTTGGTGGCGTCGAACGTGCAGATTTGACCTGCGATGGTTTGATTAACACCGTCGACATGATGTTATTGTTTAACTATACGGCCAACAAGACGTTAAACCCAACGGTCGACAAGGATGCCAATGGATGCCCCGACGTTTGTGAGTCAACCGATCCTACAGATTCCGATTTTGACTCAGATCCGGATCTGACCGACTGCGACCCCACAAACCCGGCGATTTTTCATGGCGCACCGGAAATTTGTAACGCGGTTGACGACGATTGTGATGGCGAAACCGACGAAGGCATTGGCACAGGGATCCTTTGTGTGGCCAACAATCCCTGTGGATACGACGAAAACGACATTCCTGCTGTGTTGCAACCGTGTATTGAATGGGGCGTTACCCAGTGTACGTCAGCCGGCTTAAGCTGTATTCCGTTTAATTGCACACTAAAAACCGTTTGGCAGTTGGGTGTATTTGATTTTTCCGGACCCGTTGGAACAACCAACGTGGCTGCCAATGGCGCCAAAGAATACCCAGCCAACAACACGTTCGTGGCCGATTATCACCTCAATATCACTCAGGAGTGGGATCCGTCTCCGGACATGCCGGGTTATCTCGACAGCCAGAATGGCAACATCCAAACCAATACTGCAACCCGGATTCATATTCACTTTACGCTCAACAAACCATTGTTAAGCGGCGCGGTGCATTGGTCGCGGTATGGGTCGGAAAACAACACGGTGCTCATTGACGGAGTGGAGTTGGTGACGACCGCGATTGCCGAAGATGTCAACGAGGCGATTGCTATCGGATTGCCGGATTTGGCTGCCGGCGACCACACACTGACATTGGAATACAAAGGCGGCGGAAGCAACAGCGGCAACTACATTGATGCGATTCGCCTGTTGATGACATCATGTGGTGGGCCGGGTGAAGAATTGTGTGGGAACGGGTTTGACGACAATTGCGATTGTATTGTGGATGAGGGATTTGAAGATCTCGGGCAGACCTGCGCGTACGGTGACGGATATTGTGCCGTGGAAGGTGTCCAAGTGTGTTCAGAAGACGGCCGCAATTTGGACTGTGAACCGTTAACCGACCCCGACCCGGATTGTGGCAAATCCAACCCCGAGGGAGACTGCGACAATACGGTGACCATTGTCAGCGATACCACGACAATGGCCAACGGATTCGCAGCCATACCCGCCTGGAACCAACACCCATATTGGACGGCGATGATCCCGGGTGCACAATGGATTTGGTCAGAACAGGTGGTCAGCAACCCAGGCCAGGACACAATAGTAGGATTCAGCAAAACGGTGTTCATCGGGGGTGCCGACGCGACCATCACAAACGCTGTTTTACAAATTGCTGCGGACAATTCTTATTCAGCGTGGATCAACGGTAGTTTAGTTGTTCAAAACACCGCTGAAGCAAACTACTTTGGCGCGACAAGTTATAACGTAACGTCGTACCTGGTATCCGGTGACAATCAGTTGATATTTGAGGTCAAAAACTGGGCTCAACCCGGCGGCACCGCTTGGTCTAACCCAGCGGGATTATTATATCGGTTGGACGCAACCTACGACATCAGCTACGAAGAAACCTGCGACAACGTCGACAACAACTGTGATGGTTACGTCGATGAAGGTTGCGCCCCCGGATTTGTGATGCCCTAACCCCGATTTCTCCTAAGCGGGACGCTCTTCCACAAGCTGGTGAGAAACAGGAATAAACCCCGAGTTCTCACCAGCTCCAGCCCGGATTTCCCACCCGTGTTCGGCTGCCACCACCAAACTACGCACGTTGTCCGGTGGTACTCCCCCGGCATAAATGACGGCACTTGGATTGGACGCGAAATACCTACGTTGCAGGACAAAGGAAAGCTTGCGGAATCGGACAGGGAAGGAGCGGTCAGATGGTGGCGTTTTTGTTTCGTCTTACGATTCGTAGGCCCAGCATGAAGATGGCGACAAATACGAAAGGCGGGCTCAGCAATGTGGGCGGGGTTGTTGCCAAACTGCATCCGTCGTCTTTTTCGGGTTTGGAGCCGTCGTTTCCACCGTTGTCTCCATTGCCGCTGCTGTCGCTCAAGGCCTGGCTATCTTCGTTCGACTCTTGGTTGTCCTTCTCGCCGGAAGAACCGCTATCTGCAGTGTCGTCGCCAGCCATGACGTCGGCAACGTTGCCGGTATCGGTCGTTGCGGCGTCGTCAGAGGCCGAAACGTCATCGCCGGACCCAGCATCATCACCCGTGGGCTCTGGAACACAGGCATTGTAGCAGTCGGCAACCGAGGAGACGTCACAAACATATCCCGCATCGCAATCGATATCCGCCATGCACACGATCAATCCGAGTCCCTTACATTCGCCCAAGACACATACGGCGCACACTGGGCAGTCGGCATCAGACGTACACTCGGGTGCCGTCGGCACACAGGCATTTTTGCAAGGGTCGGTTTGGTCGATTTGACAACTTTCTCCCTGTGAGCAATCGTCGTCAGAAGTACACATAATCAGTCCCAACCCTTTACACTCCCCGGCTACACAAACGGCACAGCTACCGCAGTCCTCATCGTTTGTACATCCGGGTTCTTTGGCCACACATTGGTTATTGCATGGTGCCACGGGGTCTACAATACACATTTTTCCGTCTCCACAATCGGCGTCGGACAAACAAACTGCAAATCCCGTCGCTTTGCATTCACCGGCGTTACAAACCCAACAAGGTGGACAGTCGGCGTCGGTTTTACATGTGCCTTCTTCAATCGGCACACACTGATTCGCGCAGGGTGCCTCCGGGTCGATCTTACACATCTGTCCCTTTCCGCAGTCGGAATCTTGGGTACAAACAATGAGTCCGAGGCCCTTACACTCGCCCCCAACGCACACCGAACACTTTGGGCAATCTTCGTTGGACTTACATGGACCTTCTTCAATCGGGACACACTGATTCGCGCACGGGGCTTCCGCGTCAATTTTGCACATCTGTCCCTTTCCACAGTCGGAATCCTGGGTACAAACGATAAGCCCGAGACCTTTACATTCCCCGCTGACACAAACCGAACATTTTGGGCATTGGTCGTTGGTTTTGCACCCCGCCTGAGCACCGGCCGTAAACTGCGCCAAAATCATGTTCCCGTACAACAACTCGTATGGCCCGGTTTCAAGCGCCGGATTGAACATAATAAGGGGTCCGGATTTACAGGTTGATTTGCTAAGAAAAAATGTGCCGTCATAGGGCTGGCCCAAGTGGGTCAGCGACAACAACGACATATCCGGATCCTCTGCATTACAAGTCAAGGGTCCACCCGGAGCGGAGCAGCACGTTTGGCAGTCCAGGTCGAACGACAGCATCATCTTGTTATCCCATTGGTTGGGCGGCGGTTCGCTGCAATCAAAATACTTCAACGTGGCTTCACATTGGGTAAGACACGTAGCCCTGGCGTCTGAGTGTGACAAAAACATACCCAGTAGCGGAAGAAAGACCAGGGAAGCACGAATGGACAATCGCGTTAACATAACATCCTCACAAAATTCACAGAAAGCAACAGGTGGCAAAAAGTTCGTTCACGCCCGATAGATTACCAGATTTACCCTGGACGTCCACGGAACGGCAGGAAAATGAACCATTGTTTTGGCGGTGGATCACCCTATTGGCAAACTGTTCCGTCGTTATCGAGGAAAAAAAGAACTGGTGTCGGCGTGAAATACCACCCTACTGCCGCAACGCCGCCTTCCTCGCTGATCCAGGCGATGCCATTGACCCATCCTCCCACAATGTTATGGATATACTCCCATAACTTACCACCTGACGGATTGACTTTGACAACCCATAGCCGCTGCTGAACCGTGCCGGTGGGCGATGTTGTCTGGTATTGTCCACCTGCCACAAAACCGCCGTCTTTCGCCTGCATGATGGTTAGAGCGTCGTCGCTTTTTTTGTTGCCGAAGTTCACGCTCCACAACTCGTTGAGCGCGGCGTCATATCTTACCAACCATCCGTCCATTCCATTACTTGAACCAAGGGTTCTGCGGCCTCCCAAAATAAATCCCCCGTCAACGGCTGGTTCAATGGTTGTAAATCCGGAGTAGGTTCCGGTGACATAATACTTTTCCCATACCTTGATCCCGTTGGCGTTGAGCCGGATTACATACCCATGGACATCGCTGACGGTGGGAATTGCATATCCGACTACCAACGCTCCACCGTCAGGGAGTGCCACAAGATCAAACGCACGGTCGGAAATGCCATAATTGTATTTTTTTTCCCAAAGGGTGGTCCCCGATGGGTTCTTTTTGACAATCCACATGTCGTCCCCGGTGCCAAACGTATTGGATGTCCATCCTGCTGCGACTACGCCACCATCGGGATACACATCCACCCCCCAAAACGTGGCTTTGGGATCAGACGATGTGTCGGATACAATCGTGCCATCGGCGGTAAACCGAATGAGGCGATCTGCTGGTTCAGCGGCAACAACAAACCCGCCATCGGGTAACCCTTTCACTTTGAGACCTTGTTCGTTGGTGGCTCCGTTGTCGACGGTCTTTTCCCAGACCAACTCACCAGCCGAGTCGGTCTTGACAATATAAACATCTTTGTTTCCGGCAGCTTTGGTCTTGTATCCGACAATGACAAAGCCATCTGCAACCCGCAAAATGTCATGAAAAACCCCGGCGGTTTCGGTAAACGGTTTCGGTGTCAACCACACGCCCAGACAACTACCATCAAGACAACCATCCAGCGAACATGCGTAACCATCACCGTCACTACCGCAGGGGTCCCCGTCTGGTTTTGGGATATACACACATCCTACATTGGCTATGCACTCGTCGTTGGTACACAAATTTCCGTCGTCACACACCAACGATTGACCTCCAGGCGTACAATTGCCGCCCGAACAGGTATCACCAAGAGTGCACGGATTGGAGTCGTTGCAAAGACTGCTGTTCGGAGCGAAAACACAGCCATTGATCGGGTGGCAGGAATCGGTTGTACATGGGTTGTTGTCGTTGCAGATGAGTGGGTTGCCACCAATACATCCCCCATTGTTACAACTGTCAAGTTGTGTACATGCGTTGTTGTCGGTACAGGCCCCGGACACCGGTACACTGCTGCACCCGGAAAGGGGGTGACAACCATCCTGAGTGCATGGATTTTGGTCGTCGCAGGACGACGGTACACCTCCCGCACACACGCCGCCCGCGCATAAATCGACGATGGTGCAAACGTTTCCGTCGTCACATGGTGATGTATTCGGCGAATAGACGCACCCCACACC
>JABWCM010000307.1 GCA_013360285.1 Myxococcales bacterium | reverse complement strand
ATGCCGCGTTGGACGAGTTGTTGTTGTTGGCGCAGGAAGTTCATGTCGAGACCTTGTGTTTGGTGCACCTCAGCACTGAGCACAAGACGGCATTGACAAGTTATGCTCTGCCGCACGCCGCAGTTGGGCAAAACAAAGAGATTTTGAAAAAATATGGGCGCGCCCTGGGGCCGCGAAGTTCGTGCCGAATTGGTATTGAAAAACCCGATTCATATCGGGAATATGGCGCAGGGTTTTTCGGAACCAAGGCGGCCAAAATTCGCTCGCACCAGGGTGCGCAGCTATTTTTTCACAAGCTCAAAGTTCTTGTGCCTCGACCAGCCACGATTGTGGAGGTCTAGAATGTGTGGGATTGCCGGCTGCATTACGTTTGACCCCGCGGATTCCCCCTTGGACATCGTGCACAATATGGCCAACGCCCAACGTCACCGCGGTCCCGACGGCGATGGTTATTTCGGCATCGACAATGTAGCGGTTTCCCATCGCCGTCTCGCCATTTTAGACCTCGAATTGGGCAGCCAACCGATGTGGAACGAAGATAAGACCATCTGTGTCGTATTTAACGGAGAAATATATAATTTTAAGGAATTGTCCCAACACCTCATTCAGCGTGGACATCGGCTTGTGACCCGCAGCGACACCGAGTGCTTGGTCCACCTGTACGAAGAGATGGGTGAGCGGTTTGTCACGCAGCTCCGTGGTATGTTTGCGTTGGCGATTCTTGATTTGACTCAAAAGAAACTGTTTTTGGCCCGTGACCGCATTGGGAAAAAACCCCTGTATTGGTACACCGATGGACGGCGGTTTCTATTTGCTTCCGAACTGGCAGCATTGATGGCGGCTGGGCCCGACCTGGATACAAGTTTGGATGTGGATGCGATCCGCCTCTATTTCTCCTTATCCTATATTCCAGGGCCTTACAGCGGTTATCAACGCTCCCATAAGTTAATGCCTGGGACCACATTGACCCAGTCTTTTCTTGGGGGATCGCCGACGATTCGATCATACTGGGATCTGCGACAAATCGAGCCTGACCAGACCTTAAGTGAGGATGTTGCCCTGGAGCGGCTCGATGAATTGGTTACCGACGCAGTTCGAATGCGACTTGTTGCGGACGTGCCGTTGGGCGCGTTTTTGTCGGGCGGCACCGATTCCTCGTTGATTGTCGCAACCATGCAGAAACTGCGGCGAGATCCCGTACAGACTTATACGATTGGATTCGCTGAGGTGTCCCACAATGAACTTCCTTATGCGCGTCGTGTGGCCACCTATCTCGGAACGAATCACCACGAAGAGGTGGTACGTCCCGACGTGATGAAACTGATGGACCGAGTATTGGAGCATATTGACGAACCCTTTGCAGATGCCAGCGCGCTTCCGACATACTGCGTCAGCGCAATGGCAAAAAAAGGAGTAACCGTTGCGTTGTCGGGAGACGGCGGTGA
Source organism: Myxococcales bacterium (assembly GCA_013360285.1). Lineage (GTDB taxonomy): Bacteria > Myxococcota_A > UBA9042 > JABWCM01 > JABWCM01 > JABWCM01. The sequence continues at coordinate 10,229 of JABWCM010000307.1, read as the reverse complement.
CGAGTTGTTCGGTGGTTATCACCGTTACGCCCGACAGCGATGGGTGGAATGGGCAACTCTATTGCCCTCCCAAATGTTGCGACTGCCTTCTTTTGTGCCGCCAACGCCATTTTTCCAGTCTGCATTACGCAAATGGACCACGTTGCGGTATCGTGCGCAGCTTCCGTTTCCGGACAGATATACCCACAGCTTACTTTTTTTTCCGGACGAAACAAAAAAGCGGTCGTTGTTGGCCGCCGACTTGGTGCCCAATGAGTTCGTATTCCAGCACGTACGATCGTTGGGGATAACCGGCGGAGGGATGCGTGATTGCCAACGAATTGATGCGCTGATGTATCTGCCGGATGATATTTTGACCAAGGTGGACCGGATGTCGATGGCCAATGGACTCGAAACCCGGGTTCCTCTGCTGGACCATCTGTTGGTTGAGTTTGCGATGTCGATCCCGGCGGAATTAAATTACCGGGGAATCACCTTGAAATCACTTCTGAAACAGCTTTTGGCCCGCAAATTGCCTCGACGTCTTGTGTATCGCCGAAAAATGGGATTTGCCGTGCCATTGGCCGACTGGTTGCGGGGTCCGCTGAAAAACCGGATTACCGACGAGTTGACCGGTGGATTGGCCGTTTCTGGGGGAGTGTTTCACCGCCAGGGAGTTGAGGAGTTGTTGACTATGCACAACACGCGGCGCGCCGATGTGTCTGGGGCATTGTGGAACCTGTGGGTATTTGAACGGTTTTTAAGCCGCCGGATTACCCGGGCCACGGTCCGAGCGGGGGTGCTGTGACTTTGCCGCCGCCCACTTCTTCACACCGCCAAATCCGTGGAATACTTCGCCCGTTGAGCATCGCGCCGATGATGGACCGGACGTGTCGGCATTATCGCCGATTTATGCGTGAACTCACTCAGCAAACGTTGTTGTATACGGAAATGGTGACCCAGAACGCTGTCTTGTTTGGGGACCGCGCCAAATTGCTCGGGTTTTCGCCGGAAGAACATCCGATTTCCGTCCAACTGGGAGGAGATGATCCGGCGGCACTCGCCCGTTGCGCAACCATTGTCGCCGAATTTGGGTATGACGAGATCAATCTGAATGTGGGTTGCCCAAGTGAACGGGTTCAGAACGGGAATTTTGGAGCCTGTCTGATGGCAAAACCGGAAACCGTGGCGGCCTGCGTGCGGGCGATGCGTGACGCCACAAAATTGCCGGTTACCGTCAAACATCGTATTGGAATCGATGATTTAGACAGTTTCGATCATCTCGCCCAGTTTGTGGACACCGTGGCGCAGTCAGGCTGTGACCGGTTTACGGTACATGCGCGTAAAGCTTGGTTATCTGGCCTTTCCCCAAAACAAAACCGCACGGTGCCGCCACTTCATTACGACGTGGTATATCGCCTGAAACAAACCTTTCCGGATCTGCATGTGGAAATCAACGGCGGCATTTTGAATATCGACAGTGTTTTGACCCATTTAACGTATGTGGATGCGGTGATGATTGGGCGTGCGGCTTATGACGACCCCGGCTTATTTTTGGATGCCGACACCCGGATTTTTGGGGTTGTTCGTGACAAACCCACCCTGGAGTCTGCCATTCGCGGTTACCTGCCTTATGTTTATGACCAGGTCGCAAAAGGTGTCCCGGTTGGTTCACTTACGCGCCACCTTTTGCACCTATTCCACGGTCGACCCGGCGCCCGGCACTGGCGCCGTATCTTAACGGAAGACGCCTCCCGCAACCCACATTCTCCCGATATCATTGAAAAAGCGTTGGATGTTGTTCTAGCCCACCAGCAGCGTACTTCCTTGGCGTACACGTAGTGTGGGCGGCAAAAGCAGTGGAAATTCGGACTCATACAGGGTACATTTGACCGCTGTTCGATACGCGAAATGTGCGTTTTCGACACATCATTCGCATCACTATCGGTTACCCGCGGGATTACAGGTTCGCCATGTATAGTTACTTAAGAAAAGTTGGTGTCTTTTTCCGCCGTCCGGATCGCTGCACTGGTCTTAGTGCCGCAAAAATGACGTTATGGGGTGTGTTGATAGGTATAACGCTTGTGGCTTGTACGTCCGAAGCTCCTGAAAGCAAACTGGAATTCCCTGGGTCCGGAAACTTTATTACGCCAGGTACCGACGACGGCGGCGGACAACCGCTGGACACCTCCGGGGACAGCCTTGTGCCAAACGACACCCTGCCGGAGTTTGACCCCGGGTCGACTCCGATAACCGACGGTTCGGTGGGCGATTTTGGTGCGATCGATACCGCGGTGGATGATTTTGGCCCCGAACTGGATGTGGTGGACCCCCCCGATAGCCAACTACCCACGGATTCGATGACTGGTGATGTACCGGATCCGGTTGACGTAGGCACAATTCCTATTGATGAACTGTTGTGTCGGCCGTGCACGAGCCAATCGGAGTGTCCGGGAGGCGCCTGCGTTGTTTACGGACCCAGCGGCAGCTTTTGCGCAACCCCATGTGATAACGGTTGTACCGATGGCGCTCAGTGCGGCAGTGCGAATTTAATCGGCAGCACCGAAAGTTATGACGGGTGTTTATGGGTTCAGGGGGATTGTTTTTGTACCGAATTGTTTGTGTTGGCTGCAGCCAAAACCACCTGCTATGTCGACAATGACTTCGGTTTGTGTTCCGGCTCCCGTTTTTGCACCGCTTTGACAACAACTGCGACGGCCGGATCGACGAAACGTTTGCCGATACGGACGGTGATAACTTAGCGGATTGTATCGACTCTGACGATGATGACGACGGTGTATCCGATGACTCCGACAATTGCCCACTGGACACAAACCCGGATCAGCAAGACACAAACCAGGACGGTATCGGTGACCTATGTGGTGATGATGATGACCTAGACGGCGTTGTCGACACCCAAGACAACTGTCCATTGGTCTCCAACAGTGATCAACAGGACAGCGATTCAGACGGCCTAGGGGATGTTTGTGACAACGACAGCGACAATGACGGCATCGCGGATGGGCAAGATAATTGCCCGTTTAAGTTCAATCCCGACCAAAAAGATGGCGACAAAGATGGCCAGGGCGACGCCTGCGATGGGGATGCCGACAACGACGGCGTAAAAGATGAAGCGGACAACTGTCCCGATTTGCCCAACGAAAGCCAAGACGACTTTGACAAAGATGGTGAAGGAGACGCCTGCGACATCGATGACGATAACGATGGGGTTGCGGATACTGCCGACTGTCAGCCGAACAATGCCGCGGTCTACCCAGGAGCCGATGACGAACCCGACTTTTCCCTGATCGACGAAAATTGTGACGGGATAGATGGCGATATCGCCATGGCTTTGTTCGTGGATGGGGTTTCCGGCGACGATCTGTGGCCCGGTACCAAAAATCAACCGATCAAACACATCACAACGGCGCTGGCAAAAACCAAAACGGCTGCCGACAAGACGTGGATTCTCATTTCTCAGGGCGTATACGGTGACCCGATCACGTTGAATGAAGGCATCCATCTCGCCGGAGGGTATGACGCCGCCGCCGGATGGGCTCGAAGCGCTAAAACACCCACCGTGATTCAGGTGTCTGCTCCCAACGAATTTGGCGATACCGTTGCGGTAGTTGCCAAAAACATAACCAAAACAACCATTTTGGAAGGACTGACGATTGCAGCCCAAACACCGACTGCGGCCGGTGCGGGCACGATTGGCGTGGTGTCCACGGGGTCTTTGGGGTTGGTTGTGCGTAACAGCACGATTTCCGTGGGCAAAGGTGCATCGGGCAAAGACGGCGCGGGTGGCGCCGGCGGTGCCGACGGTGGGTCAGGCGTAGTGGGGCAGCAAGGAAAAGGGGATGGCAGCGACGATGGTTTTGGAGGGGCAGGGGGCACCTCCGGATGTGATGCCGCCGGTGGCAAAGGTGGCCGAGGTGGTTATGACAACACCACAGGCGAATTCGGGGAAAACGGTTACGGCGCTGCGTTTGGCAGTGGAGCCCCCGGCGGTGGGACGGGCTGCGATTTGCCGGGTGGAATTGGTCAACCCGGAAAGCCGGGCGTGGACGGAACCGGCGGAACATCGGGAAAAGGGGGTAAGATAGAAGGGCTTTGGCGGTCTTCCGCCGGTGCCACGGGAGGTGCCGGCACCAATGGAAGCGGCGGCGGCGGCGGCGGCGGCGGCGGCGGGTCCAGCAAATGTGTGGCGTGTTTTTCCTGCACTTCGTTTTGTGTTTGTGCACCGGATCGAGGTGGCGGTGGCGGTGGCGGTGGTGGTGGCGGTTGCCACGGCAAAGGTGGGCAGGGCGGCTCGGGTGGAGGATTGAGTGCAGCGATTTATGTGTCGGCGGGCCAGGCAGTTGTTCAGAACTCGACGCTGATTACGGCCGGTGGCGGTGACGGCGGCAAAGGAGGTGCCGGAGGTGCTGGTGGAAAAGCCGGAGCCGGCAACAATGGCGGCGCCGGTCCTGAGTCGGCCGGGCAGGGCGGCCCCGGTGGCGCCGGTGGTGCCGGTGGTGCCGGCGGTGGTGGCGGTGGGGGTGCCGGTGGTCCCAGCGCGGGGATTTTTTCCGTCGGTGGCGGCAGCGCGGTGGTTTCCCCCGACGTACAATTCGATGTTGGCCCCGGTGGCAAAGGTGGCGTCGGCGGCGGTGGCACCAAACCTGGGCAAAACGGGACCGCGGGCGATTCCAAACCCACGATCACCTTGTAATGTTTTTATCTTACCGGCAAATCCCACGAAACAACCTTCCAAATCGGTCGCTAACCCGGAGTCTCCGTTTTGATGCTTAAATTAATTCGCACTTCTCCTAAGCTTGAGGTTACCTGGGAGAGAATGGTCCCTGCCGTTTTTTTCGCCATGACCCTGGTTTTGGCGTTTTCCGAAACCGACGCGGCTCCGGTGGTGCTCGAATGTAAGGGCCCCCTGCTTCCAAGTGTTGTCGGCGGCTGTTCCAATGTCGGAAATTTCGGATGTTGTGACGTTGTCGGACGATTGTTGTGGTGTGACGACAACGATTTGTTTTGTATGGACTGTGGCGACAACGTTCCATACTGTGGCTGGAATCAAGCGGGGTATTATGATTGCGGCCAACCGAAAAACATTTCCGATCCAACGGGTGTCCACCCGATTTCCTGTGATGGATGTAGCCCAACCTGTACGAAGGATCCGACCTGTCGACCGGAGTGTACCGGTCCTTGTGGCCAATGTGCTGCGCCGGGTGCCGTCTGTACCGATTCCGGTACCTGTTACGCACCGTCCTGTGGCAACAACGAATGTGGAAAAGATCCGTCGGGATTCAGTTGTGGTGTTTGCGACCCTACGACGGAATGTGTCCCTGGATTACAACAATGCCTCCCGTTGCCACCCCCCTGTGTTCCGTCCGGCAGCCCCGGCTGCGACGGATGTGTTTGTGAATCCTGCGTGTGTGCCAAATACCCCACCTGTTGTACCGAACAGTGGGATGTGTTTTGTGCAGCAGCTTGTGAACTGGAGTGTGGTTACGACTGCTCCGCATGTCCCAAAAACCCCACGTGTAGTGGGAATGCCTGCGGCGAGGTGTGTGGTAAAAACTGCGGAACCTGTGAAGCCGCACAGGTATGTTACCAAAACCAATGTTGCAAACCGAACTGCGAAGGAAAACTGTGTGGCAGTGATGGTTGCGGGGGGCAATGTGGTAGTTGCGGGTTAAAATTGGAATGTAAAGACGGCCAATGTGTCACCTGCGAACCCAAATGCAACGGCAAAGAGTGTGGCCCCGATGGGTGTGGCAGCCAGTGTGGTGTGTGTGATGAACCTCTCCAATGTGTCGGCGGCAATTGTAGCACCGGTTATTGTGAAGGGCACTGTGGTGAGGGCAACGTTTCGTGTGGAAAGAATTGTACTTGTTCCTGTGATCCCGACTGTTTGGTTACTGGAAATTGCTGCGACGGGTTATGTACAAGCTGCCCTACGCTTGGGGATTGCTGTACGCCGAATTGTGAAGACATCGAGTGTGGCAATGACGGTTGTGGCGGCAGTTGTGGTAGCTGTACCACCGGATTTGCATGTCAAGCAGGTGAATGCGCCCCCTGCACCCCTCATTGTGTTGGCAAGGAATGTGGCGACGACAAATGTAACGGTAGTTGTGGCACCTGCGAGTCGGGATTTGTTTGCGAAGAAAACCAATGTGTACCGTGTGTTCCCCAGTGCGATGGCCTGGTTTGTGGTCCGGATGGATGTGGTGGTAGCTGTGGTGAATGCGGAGCCGATGCGGTATGCCAACTTGGTCGATGTTATGAGTGTTTCCGCGACTGCCTTGGCAAAAACTGTGGCTCGGACGGCTGTGGCGGTACCTGTGGCACCTGCCAGGAAGGCAAATATTGCCTCGGCGGTCAATGCATCGGTGATCCCGAAACCTGTCAAGGTGTCAGCACGGTGGGATGCTGTGACGGGAGTGTTACGTATTGGTGTGCAGGTGGTAACTTACAACAGAAAAACTGCGCGTTGGAAGGCAATGTATGTGGATGGAACGAGGAATACAGTTATTACGGCTGCGTACCCTTTTCGAGTACCGATCCGTTGGGGATCTTTCCTTACGCATGTCCTTTTTGCCAACCGGAATGTGGTGTAAAACAATGTGGTGATGACGGCTGTGGCGGCAGTTGCGGCGAATGCGGCACGGGACAGCAATGCAAAGATGGCGCCTGTCTCGGCGTAAAGCCCATCGGCGATGTTGTGGACGGGGGTGCCGGCAACGGGAATACTTCGCCAGATAAAAAGGATGACGACGATGGTTGCGTTGTTTCTCGCCGCGGGGTGGATTTCGGGCAGACAGGCCTCACCGCGGTGTTTCTCGCAGGGATCATGGTGTGGTGTATCTACACCATACGGCTGCGGGTATCCCGTCGTCGCACCCACCACTTTCGACCTTCCTCGACCCACAACACCGAACTTCCCACCAAGCCAATCAACAAAAATTCCTGAAATCCAAACGGGACGGTATGGAACACGGAGTTAAGCCACGGCAGAAAAACGACCGCCAATTGCAGTAAGTTACTGACCACGAGCCCGGCAATGAGCCAGCGGTTTCCGAAAAGGTTGCGGTTGAATACCGACTGGGTTTCCGAACGGCAATTCAGCACGTTAAACCATTCGCACACCGCCAACACGGTGAATGCCTCGGTTTGGACTTGGGCAAACGGCACACCTGCATTGAGTCGAACCAGAAACCAGCCCAAAGTGGCAAAAGCCAAAGTCGGGGTCATAAACAGGATCCGCAGCCACATGGTTCGTGTGATCAACGGCGCGTTACGCACGACGGGACGCCGTTTCATTTCATCTTTTTCCCCCGGCTCCATAACCAAATTGACGGTCAACGTTCCTTCCGTGACCAGGTTGTTCCACAAAATTTGTACGGCTGCCAACGGCGGCGGATACCCCAACAACAACGCCAGAAAGAGAACCACCACTTCAGCAATCGATGTTGAAAACAAATACAACACTACTTTCTGGATGTTGCGATACACCACCCGCCCTTCTTCTACGGCATCGACGATTGTTGCAAAGTTATCGTCGGCTATCACTATTTTCGACGACTCTTTGGCTACATCGGTGCCGGTGATACCCATGGCAACCCCCACATCGGCTTTGACCAGTGCTGGTGCGTCATTGACACCGTCCCCGGTCATGGCGACGATTTGCCCTTGGGTTTGATATGCATCCACAATCCGCAATTTTTGCGCCGGATGGACACGCGCAAATACCGATATGGTGTCCAGTCGGGTTGCCAACTCGGCGTCCGAAAGCTGCGCCAACTCCGCGCCGTCGATAGCGGTGTCTCCGGGTCTGGTGATGCCCAATGACCTAGCAATGGCCTGGCCGGTCAATTTGTGATCCCCTGTCACCATGACCGGTCGGATCCTCGCGGCATGACATCGGGTGATTGCGGTATACACTTCGTCCCGAGGTGGATCGATTTGGCCCACCAACCCAAGCAAACCGACCTTGCCGGCGAGGTCAGATACGCCGTCGGGTGTCGGACAGGACGAAATGTCGCCAATCCCGATCGCAAGTACCCGCAATGCGTTTGACGCCATCGTATTGGCGACAACACGTATTTCGGCAGCAAGGTGAGTGTCGAGCGGCACATCCTCTCCATTTCGATGGACAGCACACGCCAACCCCAAGATGACCTCCGGTGCCCCTTTGACCACGATTTGGCCGTTTTCAAAGCGGGTATGCCAGGTGGCCATCACCTTGTCGGCCGGATCAAAAGGAATTTCCGCGGTTCGGGGAAATTGGGTGCGGATGACGGCTGGATCCAGTCCACCTTTGTACGCCAACGTTAACAATGCGACTTCGGTAGGGTCTCCCACGGCGGTGACCTGATCCAATACCGAATCGGTTACGCTGAGATGCGCGTCATTACACAGCACACCGGCGCTAAGAAGTAACTTAAGACCGGACGGATACTCCGCGGGTGTTTCCCCATCCCGTAATTGAATGACCCCACGAGGGCAATAACCGGTGCCGGTGACGTTCCACCAGGTTTGATTGGGCAGCCACAACGCCGTCACGGTCATCTCGTTTCGGGTCAGTGTTCCGGTTTTGTCGGTACAGATTACTGTTGTGGATCCCAGTGTTTCGACGGCAGAAATACGTCTCACGATGGCCTTCCGAGCCGACATTCGTTGTACTCCCACTGCCAACGCAACCGTCATGGCCACCGGAAGGCCTTCGGGGATCATTCCTACGGTTTGACTGATGGCGACCATGATGAGTTCCCCAATTGGAATATCTCGCCACCAGCCGATTGTAATGATCAACCCAAACATCGCCGCAGCAACGTAGATAATCACCCGCCCAAACGCGGCAACACGTTGTTCTAACGGTGTTTTGGGTTGTTTCGCGTTCTCTGCGAGTTCGGCGATGCGCCCGAATTCGGTGTGGATGCCCGTGGCGACAACGATTGCGAGACCTCGCCCGGCAGTGACGTGACTGCCCGAATAAACCATGTTGGTCCGGTCGGCCAACATGGTATCCCGTGGTATGGTTTCAATGGTTTTCCCAACGGGGGCCGATTCGCCCGTCAACGCTGCTTCCGATACCCGGAGCGCGCTACCATAAACAAGCCGCCCATCGGCGGCGATGGCGTTACCTGCTTCAAGCACCAAGATGTCTCCGGGACAGACATCCCGGGTAGAGACCACCTGTTCCCGTCCGTCGCGAACAACCCGCGTTTGTTGGTCGGCAAGTTTCCGAAGTGCCAGGAGGGAGCGTTCGGCGCGGCCTTCCTGAAGGGCGCCAATCGTGGCATTGACGATCACGACCGCGGCGATGACGGCCGCATCGCTATGGTGTCCCAGCGCCGCAGCGACGGCGGCAGCGACGAACAACAAATAGATCAATGGGCTTTTGAATTGATCGACAAACACCGCCACCCAAGATCGGCGCCGTGCTTCCGGCAACGCGTTGGGGCCAAATGTTTGTAATCGTTGGGTCGCTTCCTGAGACGAAATACCCGACGAGAGGTCGACCTGAAACGAAGTCAACACCTGGTCTGTGGAGTAGTTGTGCCAACATTCCTTGGAGTCAGGGGTTGTTTGGCTAGCCCTCATGTTTCGTTATCCTTTGATAAAAGTTTGAGTTTACGAAAAAAGCCGGGCGTTTTTGGGTAACACAATTGACGACCAAGAACAAACGTTGACCACTTGGATGGAATACGTTACGAAAATAGCCGGATACTGTTGGATTCAGCCACACTGATCATCAAGGAGTCTGTGAAAAAATAGCTACGCAGGCTCTGGGCGGTGGCTTTGGGGCGCCTCGGTCAGCAAAAAGTCTGCGCAATATTCCCGATATTACTCGACTTTTTCCTGGCCGATTCGCCGCCAAATCCACGCCCGCAGCCCGCGCCCATATTTTTTCACAGACTCGAGGAGAAAACCGAATGCTGAAACAAATCCTTTCAGCAACTACCTTTGGCGACACCAAACGGGAGATCGATTTCACCATTGCGCGTATCGAAGGTGAGTTGTTGACTGCATATCTGCTGCCGATGACCTCGACGTGGTTGGATGATTTGGATTCGTTGGAAAAATTGGCGAAGGCCGTTGCCTCCGAAGAAACCAAAATCGAAGCGGTGCGTATCGGTGGAACATAGGTTAGCCCTTAGAGGGTGTTTGGGAAAAAAATAAGCTACGCGAGCCATTGGCCTACTACGTCGGTCCTGCCTCGGTCGGCCCATCCTCAGCGTACCTTCGGGTAC